>DATMKO010000380.1:0-8752 GCA_035571175.1 Steroidobacteraceae bacterium
ATCCTTAAATACTGCTCTGCCCCGATAATGGCAGGCAGGATTCTTGGATACCCAGGACGAAATGGCTACGATTGGATCGGAACGCGTGATGACGGTGCACCATTGGAACCCAACCGTATTCAGCTTCACGACGACGCGTGATCAGAGTCTGCGCTTTGAGAATGGGCATTTCATCATGCTGGGATTGCGCGTTGATGATAAGCCGCTGATGCGTGCCTACAGCATCGCCAGCGCAAACCACGAGGAGTACCTGGAGTTTTTGAGCATCAAGGTCGCGGATGGGCCGCTGACGTCGCGCCTGCAGCATGTCCAGCCGGGCGACGAAGTTCTCGTCAGCCGCAAGCCCACGGGCACCTTGGTACTGCACGATCTGAAGCCGGGCAAACGATTGTATCTGCTGAGTTCCGGCACGGGTCTTGCGCCGTTCATGAGCCTGATCAAGGATCCGGATGTTTATGAGCGCTTCGAGAAGGTCATATTGGTGCATGGCGTGCGCTACCGCAGCGAGCTTGCTTATCGCGACTACATCGAGTGGGAACTGACGCACCACGAATTCCTGGGCGAACAGGTGCGCAAGAAGCTGGTGTATTTTCCGACCGTTACGCGCGAACGATTTCGCTACCAAGGCCGGATAACCTCGCTGATCGAGAGCGGTAAATTCTTCGAAGACATCGGCATGCCTGCCTTGGATCCCGCTGATGATCGGGTGATGATCTGCGGCAGTCCTGCGATGCTCTCGCAACTCTCGGCGATGCTGGATGCGCGCGGTTTCAAGATTTCACCCCATGTGGGTGAGCCCGGCGACTATGTGATCGAGCGGGCATTCGTGGCGCGATAACGCGCCCGATAACGTTCCCATATACAGTAGTCGGCGCCAGCGACTACTGGATTTACGCGGGCGCGGACGCCGCGTAGAGTTCAAGGATGCCGCGCAGCTTCTTTGGCCATCAATCCTTCAAGGGCAGGGGCGTCTCGTCGAATGTTCCGGGACGCTTTGATTCGCTCACGGTCGAGCAATGCGATGACGGCTGGTATCAGGATGAGATCGTCGAGCACTTGAGCGAAACCGTGCTGCCGGACCGGGCGCGCAGCATCATCACATCCAATGATTCGCCCGACGTCGGCTTCGAAGTGTCGATCAATCCTTACCGCGGCTGCAGCCACGGATGCATCTACTGTTTTGCGCGTCCCAGCCATGCCTACCTCGGTCTCTCGCCGGGATTGGATTTCGAAACCAAGCTGTTTTACAAGGCGGATGCGGTCAATATCCTGCGGACGGAATTGTCCAAGCCTAAGTACGTGTGCAAGCCCATTGCACTCGGCATCAACACCGACGGCTACCAACCCTTGGAAAAGCGGCTTGAAGTGACCCGCGGAATCCTCGGTGTTCTGGCAGACTGCCGCCATCCCGTGACCATCGTCACGAAGAGTGCGCTCATCCTCCGCGACATCGATTTGCTGAAAAATCTCGCGAAGGATGCGCTGGTGTCGGTGATGTTGAGCGTCACCTCGATGAGCCCCGATATCAAACGGACTCTCGAGCCAAGAACGGCCTCGCCACAGGCGCGATTGCGCGTCATCCAACAATTGGCCGCTGCCGGAATCCCGGTTGGCGTGCTGGTCGCGCCCGTGATTCCGGCGATCACCGATCACGAGCTGGAGGATATTCTCGCCGCCGCAAAATCGGCCGGCGCCAGCAGCGCCGGCTATGTATTGCTGCGGCTGCCTCATGAACTGAAAATCCTGTTTCGCGACTGGCTGGCCGAGCATTATCCGGATCGGGCCAAGCACGTCATGTCGCTCATCAATCAGGCGCGCGGCGGCAAGGACTATGACTCGCAATTCGGCACGCGCATGCGCGGTACCGGACCCTATGCCGAATTGCTGCGCACGCGCTTTGAATTGGCGAAGCGCAAACTGGGATTCGCGCCGGCTGCCGAGCGCTACCAACTCAATACCCGCTTGTTCCGCCCGCCGCGGCCCGACACGCCGCAATTGACGCTGGGGTTCTGACCGCTCCTCAAGTTTCGCTCACCCTTTTCTGCACGATGAGTTGAAATTTGCGGGTGCGCTCGTTGAGCGGAATCTCCGCAACGATCGGCACCTCGAACGTCACGTTGCCAAGGCCTTTTTGCAGCAGAATCTCGCGCAGGCGCGCGGTGACGCCCGCGGCGGCTGCGCTTCGCGCCGCATCGTTCAAGGTAGCATCGACACAGATCGGAAAACTGAACGAAGTGGGTCCGGTGATCTGCATTTGAAATCGCGTCACGCCCTGCACGAATACTTCGTTGATGGTGTGCGGGCTGATGAAATCCTTGGTGCCCGCGCTGTTCACGAAAGTCGGCATTTGCTCCATGCGCCCGACCAGGTTGTTGATCACGATGTGCCGCGCATCCGGCTCGCTCACCACGCGCAGAATGTCGGACATGCGATAGCGGATCAAGGGCATGGTGTAATTGCAGAGGTTGGTGATGAGGGTGTGATCTTCGAAGATCTCAAAGATCAGGTTCTCATCCGTCAGAGTCATGGTCTCGCCGTCGGGATTTGAAACCCCCATCATCATGTGCTCGGTACAGGCATAGATGCTGGATGCGGTGGCGCCGCCGAAGGCTTCCGACAGGAATGACATATCCGCCTTGGTCACCATTTCGCCGGTGGCCATGATGGCCATGGGCCGGATTCTCAGGCGCGCGGCGCGCTGTTCTTCGGCCAGTATCTTAAGCGCCGTGGTGTAGCCGAAGATCACGTCGGGCTGGAAGGCATTGAGCCCGCTTATCACCGACGGCAGAGGCGTATTGACTTCGAAGGCCTGGGCGTTGACCAAAAGGCGTGCCACGCCGCGCTGCATCGACGCCACGCCGGTCACGCCTGCGTAATGGCCGCCGGTTGCGCCATAGAAGCCTACCCTGATGCGGCGCAAGCCCGGCCAGCGGCGCGGAAACAGATGCCGGAACACCCGCCGATTGCGCATCGACATCGCGCGCATGCGCATGCGATCGGCCGGTGCATACAGAAAGTAACCCACCTCGCCGGACGTTCCGGAGGTGTGCGTGACGGTGATCTTGTCGAACAGCCGTTCCGCGGGATCAGATGAGCGCGTCAGGAAATCCGCGACCAGCTGCTTGCTGATGCGCGGGTCGGTGACGATGGCATCGAAATTCGCCATCAGCAGCGTTTTTGTGAGCACCGGAAAATCAGCGGGCCTGCAGGTCTCCAGGTCGAGTCCGCGCTCGCGGATGATGTTGGCGTAGTAGGGCGCGTGCACGCTGGCGTGGCGCACCAGGGAACGAAACCTGTGCTGTTTTGCCGCCTCAAATTCGGCGCGTGTTGTGGATCCAGCCATAAAAATCACTCTCCCGCGCGCATTCGGTATACTCAGCAGCCTGCCCGTCACGCACGAATGATATGACGACTCACTCTTCTGACGCCCGCGTATTGAATCGCAAAATCTGCGTGGCCCCCATGATGGATTGGACCGACCGCCACTGCCGCTACTTGCACCGGCTGTATGCGCCGCATGCCTTGCTGTACACGGAAATGATTGTCGCCAAGGCCATTGTGCGCGGCGACGTGCGCCGCTTGCTCGACCACGACGCGACCGAGCATCCGGTCGCTTTGCAGTTGGGAGGCTGCGATCCAGCGGAACTTGCCAAAGCGGCGCGCATCGGCACCGTGGCGGGTTACGCCGAGATCAATCTGAATGTCGGCTGCCCCAGCGACCGCGTCAAGAACGGCTCGTTTGGAGCCTGTCTGATGCTAAAGCCTTCCTTGGTGGCCGACTGCGTGCGCGGACTGCGTGACGGCACGCATTTGCCGGTCACCGTGAAATGCCGGATCGGCATCGATGACCGCGACGACTATGAATTTTTCGCGGCATTCGTCGAGGCTGTCGCGGCCGCGGGTATCGATGCCCTCATCGTGCACGCGCGCGCAGCCATGCTGGCCGGGCTTTCGCCCAAGCAGAATCGCGAGATTCCGCCGCTCAATTACGACCATGTGTACCGCCTCAAGCGCGAGCGGCCGGATTTGACCGTGATATTGAACGGCGGCCTATCCGATCGCGCGCAGATCTGCGCCCATGTGGGCGCCGGCCTCGACGGCGTTATGCTCGGGCGGGCGGCTTATCACCGGCCGGCGCTGCTGGCGGAACTGGAGCAGGCCCTGCTCGACCCGGCGTGGGTCCCGCCGGAGCCCTGGCAGATCGTGGAGCGCTTGGTGCCCTATGCCAAACGCTGCGCGCAGCGTGGAATCCGGCTGCATTCGATCACACGGCACATGCACGGCGTGATGGCGGGGCGCGACGGCGCGCGCGCCTGGCGGCGGTTTCTCTCGGAGGTGGCAGCGCGGCCCGAAGCGTTGCCGGAAACCCTGTTTTTGGCGCTCCCCATAACAAACCAGGGCCTGGCTGCGTAAACTGCCCAAGCGGCCGCGCCAGGTTAAGTATAATCGGCTGATAATGGGCAAAGAAATCGAAGTCGCCATCTTGTTTGCCGATGTGGTCGGCAGTACCAAGCTCTACGAGCAGCTGGGTGATCTTCGCGCGCGCGACATGGTGGGCATCTGCATCGACGTGATGCGTGCGGCGACCGAGCAAAGTCACGGTACGGTGATCAAGACCATGGGCGATGAGGTCATGGCGACCTTTCCGACCGCGGATGATGCGCTGAATGCCGCTGCGCAAATGCAGCAGCAAATCGTTACGCATCCGCAGCTCAAAGTCGACGAACAGACCGTTGCCATCCGCATCGGCACCAACTTCGGCCCGGTGGTCCTGGAAAACCGCGATATCTTCGGCTCGGCCGTGCATACGGCGAACCGCATGACCAGCCAGGCGAAAGCCGGTCAAATCATGACCACCGCAACCATGGTCGAACGCCTGTCGCCCAATTGGCGCACATCGGTGCGTCAGATCGACATTGCCACCCTCAAAGGGCGCAGCAGCGAGGTGGCGCTGTTCGAGGTGCTATGGCAGACCGAGGACAACACCAGCATGGTGCCGGAAATCGCGATCACCGCGCGCGAGCGCGAGAAGGCGCACAAATCGGATCGTTTGCGCCTGCGATACCAAGGACAAGAGGTAATCGTCAACGACGCTCGCGCCATGATCACCATAGGCCGCGCCGAGGAAAACGATTTGGTCGTGAAGGGCAATCTCATCTCGCGGCTGCATGCGCGCGTCGAGATCAACCGCAATAAATTCATACTCGTCGATCAAAGCACCAACGGCACTTTTGTCATCGGCAAGGATGGCGAAGAAGCCTTCGTGCGGCGGGATTCCATGCAGATTCGCGGCGAAGGGCTGATCGGTCTCGGCAAGGCGCCAGACAGCAACTCCTCCCAGGTGATTCGCTACACCTGCGAGGAGTGAACCCGCTCCAGCGCGCCTTTCAGTTCGCTCTTCAGCGGCGGCGGCACCCGGTCGCCGAATTGGTCCAGGTACTTGCCGATTCCGGTAAATTCTTCCTGCCACAGCCGCGGATTCACGGTCAATAATTCCTCGAGTGCGGCCGGCGAGATCTGTAAACCCTGGGTATCCAAATCGGCGGGATTGGGCAGCAGCCCGATCACGGTCTCGCGCGCGCCCGCCTGACCTTTGCAGCGATCGATGATCCAGCGCAGCACGCGCAGGTTCTCGCCATAACCCGGCCACAAGAACTTGCCGGCATCGTTTTGGCGGAACCAGTTGACGTGAAAAATCTTTGGCTGCGATTTCAGCTTGGCGCCAACGTCGATCCAATGCGACCAATAGTCGCCGAAGTTATAGCCGGCGAAGGGCAACATGGCCATTGGGTCGCGGCGCACCACCCCGACCGCATCCGTGGCCGCGGCCGTCGTTTCGGAAGCGACGCCGGCACCCACGAGTACGCCGTGCACCCAATCGCGGGCTTGGTAAACCAACGGCGCCAGGGCGCGTCGGCGGCCGCCGAAAATGATGGCCGAAATCGGCACGCCGCGCGGTGCGTCCGCGAGCTTCGAATAGCTGGGGTTCTTTTTGGCCGAGATGGTGAAGCGCGAATTCGGATGGGCGGCCGGACCATTCGCAGGGTCGTACGCGCGCCCCTGCCAATCGAGCACCGGCTTGCCTTCGGAGAGACCTTCCCACCAGGGTTGGTTGTCGGCGGTGAGCGCAACGTTGGTGAAGATGGTGTCGTGGTGAATCATGTCGAAGGCGTTGCGGTTGGTTTTGGCGTTGGTTCCCGGCACGACGCCGAAATACCCGGATTCCGGATTGATGGCGTATAGCCGACCATCCTTGCCGGGGTGCAGCCAGGCGATATCATCGCCAAGAGTCCAGACTTTCCAGCCCTTGTAGCTGGCCGGCGGAACCAGCATCGACAGATTGGTCTTGCCGCAGGCGGAGGGAAAGGCGCAGGCCAGGTAATGAACCTCGCCGGCAGGATTTTCGATGCCGACAATGAGCATGTGCTCCGCCAGCCAGCCCTCGGTGCGCGCCTGCCAGCTGGCGATGCGCAGCGCGTGGCATTTCTTGCCGAGCAATGCGTTGCCGCCGTACCCGGAGCCGAAGCTTTTGATCGAAAGCTCCTCGGGGAAATGCATGATGAAGCGGCGTTTCGGATCCAGTTCTCCGGTGGAATGCACGCCCCTGACGAACGAGCCATCGCTTGAGATGCGTTCGAGGGCCGCACGCCCCATGCGGGTCATGAGATGCATGTTGAGCACCACATAGGCGCTATCCGTGATTTCCACCCCACAGCGCGAAAACGGCGAGTCGATGGGGCCCATGCAGTAGGGCACCACATACATGGTGCGTCCCCTCATGCAGCCGGCAAACAGGGCGTCCATTTGCGCATGCGCCTGCTTCGGGTCCAGCCAATGATTGTTCGGACCCGCATCTTCTCGATTCTTGGTGCAGACGAAGGTGAGATGTTCCACTCGGGCCACATCGGAGGGGTGCGAGCGTGCCAACACACAGCCCGGAAAACTTTGACTGTTGAGCGGCAGCAGCTGCTGGGTGGCGATCAGTTCGCCCTCGAGGGCATGAAATTCGCGCTCGCTGCCCTCGCACCAATGAATTGTCTGCGGTTGCGTCAGCCGCGCCACCTCCTCGACCCAGGCGGCAACGTCGTGGTCTATGCTGGCTAGCGCGGTGAGCTGCTGAGGAGCGGTGGCCATGGCTTTCTCTAGAAGCAAGCTTGATAGGCGGATAAGGATGACAGATGGGTGTGGCCGCGCCAACTGCCTTGAATGCCCGAATCGGTGTAGGCATGGGCTACACTGTTCTTATGTACAGACACCGTTTCAGCCACGCATTCGGGGCGGCATTGGTCTTTGGGGTGGCAGCGCTCGCACTCGCCCAGGCGCCCAATCCCATTGCGATCAAGGCAATTGCCGAGGTTGAAATTCGAACCATTGAACAGGGGCGTGAAACAGCGAAATTGGTGCCTGCGGACCGGGTGGTGCCTGGGGATCGCGTGTTCTACACCCTGGAAGTGCGCAACACCGATGGCGCCGAGGTTGCGGCGCCCGCGGTGACATATCCCATCCCGCAGCACATGCAGTATGTGGCGGATTCCGCGGTCGGTCCGGGGGCGGAGGTGAGCTTCTCGGTCGATGGCGGCCGCAGCTTCGATAGCGCGGAGAATCTTAGAATCCGTACCCCTGAAGGGACGCTGCGCGCCGCGGTTGCCGCGGATTACACCAATATCCGCTGGCAATTGAAGAAGAAATTGAAGGGCCGCGCCGTGGCCTTTGTGCGCTTTCGCGCGCTCGTGAAGCAGTGAATACCGATTACAGCGATGTGTTCAGCTCTGCCGGGAAGCTGGCGCAGACCTTGGAAGGCTATGCCTATCGTCCCGAGCAGGCGGCGATGGCCAAGGCCGTCGGCCAAGCGCTATCAAGGCTCGAGCCCCTGATAGTCGAAGCGGGCACCGGCACCGGCAAGACCTTTGCGTACCTGGTACCTGCGCTGTTATCGGGGCGCAGCGTCATCATCTCCACCGGTACGCGTACGCTGCAGGACCAGCTGTTTCGCCGCGACCTGCCGCTGCTGGCGAAGGCCATGGGATTGCCGGTGAAAATCGCGCTGCTCAAGGGCCGCGCCAACTATCTATGCCGGCATCGGCTGGACCTCGCGGCTCAACAGGGTTCGTTGCTGGGGCCCGAGCGCGGCGCCCTGCGCCTGCTGGCCCGGGTTTCACGCTGGGCCGCCACCACCAAAAGCGGCGATCTTTCCGAGCTCACCGACTTGCCGGAGCAGTCCGCCATTTGGCCCAGCATCACCTCGACGCGCGAAAACTGCCTCGGGCAGGAGTGTCCGCAGTTCTCGAACTGCCATGTGTTCAATGCCCGCCGCAATGCGCAGGCCGCCGATATCGTGGTTGTAAATCATCACCTGCTGCTGGCTGACTTAGGGCTGAAGGAAGAAGGGTTCGGCGATCTTTTGCCGGGGGCCGAGGCCGTGATCTTGGATGAGGCCCATCAGGTTCCGGATATCGCCGCGCAGTTCTTTGGCATGGTCTGGTCAGTTCGCAAGGCGCGGCTGCTGCTGCGCGACGTTACCGCCGAACTGAGCGCCGCGGCGATTCGTGCGCCGGTGGTTGTCGAAGCGGTTTTGCACGCCGAGGCGCAGCTCGAGGGCTTAAGGCATGCGCTGCCGCGCGGCGCCGGACGCATCGAATGGTCGGAATTGCCCGATGCCTTTGTCGATGCGCTGCCGCTGATTGAGACCGCCTTGAGTGATTTGGCCGCTGAGCTCGAGGGCTTGGGTGGCGGCGCCGGTACCGCGAATTGC
>DATMKO010000381.1:0-2290 GCA_035571175.1 Steroidobacteraceae bacterium
GGCCTTGGAATGTTGAGTTGGCCGACCAAGGGAGTGTGCCGCCCGAGGGTGAATGGCTGAGACGGAAACCTCCTATAAGCGAATCGGATGTATCCAACGACATTTTGTGCACCTCTTGCGCTTCAGCGGCGGAGTGCCGCATCGCAGGTAGCTTACCGCGGGCTGCGAATGACCGCTTTATAGCGACGACTTCTTTGGGTTCAACGCCTGGCATTGCCGGCTACTGCCTGCCGCCGATACGACGGCCGCCCATCGACCCCAACCGGCCTTTCGCGACCGTCTGCTTCGAAGCAGGACAATTGCAGCGACGGCATCTGCGACGCGACTACTCCGGCAGGTTCAACTTGCGCAGCAAGGCGTGATAACGCGGATCGCTCAACAGAGAAGCAAATCTCGGCTCGAGCTTGAGGTTGATAAAGCTGCTATCGTGTCTTTCGTAGGCCCGCTCGAGCCATGCAAATGCCTGCTCCTTCTCGCCCCGCCACGCATATGTTTCGGCAATCAAGAACGCTGAATCCCGTGAGTGCTTCTCGATCAGCTCGTCGAGAGCCCGTTGCGACTCCTCGCTGTGACCCAGCGTGTGCTCGGCGAGCGCGACGCCGCTGAGCCGCAATGATTCCGAGGAGATTTGGCGAAACGTGACAAGCGCTTCCGCGGCGTTGCCCTCGAGCAGCAACAGCGTGCCCAAGTTGCTCTTCGCGATAGGGTATTCCGGCTGTATTTCGAGGGACCGGCGAATTGCGTCGTGAGCCGCAGCGAACCGCCGAGTCGCGATGTAGTATCGGCCGAGACGTTGCCACGCAAGTATGGACAATGGGTCGAGTCCAGTTGCGCTCTTGGTCGCGGCGATGGCCTCATCCAGCCGGCCAAGGGCCACAAGCAGACCGCCATAGCGCACCTGAACCGTGCTGTCGGAAGGATCGAGCGCCAGCGCTTTTACGAAATCCGCCTCGGCGCCGCTCCAATCCCAGCCGCGGTAGTATCGAACGAAACCGCGCGTCGCGTAGCTGTCAGCGAGATCCGGCGCCCGCATCACGGCGCTCTCGGCGTCCGCCGCGGCCTGCTGAGCGATCACCGCATCTCGGGTTGAATCGGCCAGCAGGGCTTCTGACATGGCGAGGCCAGCGTAGGCGGCCGGGTAGCCGGGATCGAGCGCGATTGCCTTTCGATAGGCGATCAGCGCGCGCCGGAAACCCTCGTCAGTCCGCTGATTGTAGAACTGGCGCCCCAACAGGTACTCGTTGTAGGCTTCCGGATTCGCGGTGCGGTACGCGCGCGCGGCCTGCTGCGCCGGCAAGAGCTGGGTTTTGAGCGCCTCGACGACCGCGGTTGCAATCTCATCCTGGACCTTGAATACATCCGTGACGTTGCGGTCGTAGGTCTGCGACCACATGTGGTAGCCGTTATCCATACGAATCAGCTGCGCGGTCACACGCAGGGTTTTCCCGGATTTGCGCACACTGCCTTCCAACACGTGCGCCACACCAAGCGCCTTGCCGATTTCGGCAATCGTCGCCAGCTTACCCTTGAAGTAGAAGGACGATGTGCGCGCAGGAACCCTCAGATCCGGGATTCTCGTCAACATATCAATAAGTTCCTCTGACATTCCATCAGAGAAATATTCCTGGTCTTTCTTCTCGCTCATGTCCACGAACGGCAGAACGGCCACGGATTTTTCAGGAATTACTGGTGCCGCTGTCACCGCCCCTGGCGCCCCCGTGGCCACAGCCGGCGCAAGCGCAACCACTTGATGTTCAGGTCGCCATAATTTGTAAGCCACGAGTCCTGCAATCGACACTGCCACCAGAAACCCTGCTGCAATGGCTACTTGGTAGCGCGATCGACTATTGGCTAAGGGATACGATTTAGGCGAAGACGTCCCTACAACCGTTGTCACCGCCGAAAAATCTGGGGTCGCGGGAGGTCTCTCGATTGCGACTCGGACTGCAGCCACCAGTTTCGGCATCGCGCGGTTAATATCGCCTCCGCTGGCATCCAACCACTGTGACATATTAAGGAAATATTCAAGGTCTGCAGGCAGCGGCGCCCGGTCGAGCCGCAATGCTATTACCGGGTGCCGCTTTGATGCCGCGCGTTCCACCTCTCTGACCACGTGCGGGGAGGAAGCGGCGTTCCCCGAAAGGATCAGCACGATCGCCTTGGCGGCATCGATTGCGTGAACGATCGAACCAGCGTAGAACTCGCCAGGTGTCACATCCCGAGGCGCAATCCAACACCTAATTGCTTGGCGCTCCAGTGCCGCGACGACGGTATTGGCAACGGCGGCATC
>DATMKO010000382.1:0-4867 GCA_035571175.1 Steroidobacteraceae bacterium
CGCAGGATATTGCCGGCACCGCCGACGATTATGTCCGCGAAAGTCCGTGGCAGGCGATCGGCATCGCGGCCCTGGTGGGAGCGGTGGTGGGCATCCTGGCGACGCGCCGTTCATAACGACGATGCGGGCTCTATGGTCACTGCCGAAGGCTGCCCCCGCGCTGATGCGCCATGTCGGCGCTTACATCGAGCTCGCAGAGTTGGACCTGGCAAGGGCGCAGCGCGAGCTTGCGGCACAGTTGGTGGCAATCGGCGTGGTCGCCATTTGCGCGCTTTTTGCAGTGATATTGGCGTGTCTTGGCGTGGTGGCATACACCTGGGACACGCCCTACCGGGTGGCGGCCATTGCCTGGATGGGCGGCGGGTTTCTGGTGCTGGCCATCGCGGCCGCCATTTATCTATCGAGACTGGCGCGCGCGCGATCGCCGCTGCTCGCAGATGTGCGTCGTGAGTGGCAGCAAGACCGCGTGATTCTCGAGCGCATCTTGTCGGACGAGGAATGAACGTGGCCGACCGCGACTTAAGCGCTCGCAACGAGATTCGCAAGAAACTTGCCCAGTCGCGTGAGGAGGTGAGCCGCTTGCTCGATCCGCCGCGCGCGCAGTCCGCCGGCAACGGGCAGGCAGGCGCGCCGGGCCGCAGCGGCTTTCCGCGCAGCCGAACCATGCAAATGCTCCTGAGCAGCCGCGGACTGGGAGCCGTGGGCGCACTGTTGGCCGGCCTGCTGATTGCGCGCCCCGCGCTGGCACTGCGTTTACTGCGGATACTGCCCGTCAGCGCGGTTGCAAAGACGCTCATCGCCCGCGGGCTGAGTGCTCTCAAATCAGCGCCTGAAGAGCGGAGTTCCGCCCCCTAGCCCAGGGTGACCTCGCAATGATGGTCGCGGCCGTCATCGACCAGATTGATTTCAAGTGCTGCGCCCGCCAATTCCCGGCCGTCCAGGGCTGCGTGCGCGATGCCACGACTCACGCCGCGGGGATTTTTCACGGCAACCGAATAGCGCGACGACCGATACCGGTAGGTGAACTCAAATCCGGCCCAAGCGCGCGGAATGCAGGGGTCGACCCGCAGTATTGAACCGCGCACATTGATACCTAGAATCCACTCAGTTCCCGCGCGGTACATCCAGCCCGCCGAGCCCGTGTACCAGGTCCAACCGCCCCGGCCGGCGTGCGGCGGCACCGAGTAAACGTCGGCGCAGATCACATACGGTTCCACCTTGTAGCGGTCAATTGCGGCGCGGGTGCCCGCATGATTGATTGGATTCAACATCGAGAAGAGTTCGAGCGCCCGTTCGCCGTCGCCGAGCATCGCAAACGCCAGCACCGACCACACGGCGGCGTGGGTGTACTGACCGCCGTTCTCGCGCAGGCCCGGCGGGTAGGCTTTGATGTAGCCCGGGTCGTGCACGGTATGATCGAACGGCGGGGTGAACAGTTTCACGAGGTTGTCGCTGCGGTCGACCAGCTGCGCATCGACCTCCGCCATGGCGCGGATCGCGCGGCCGCGTTCCGCGCCGCCGCTGATGACCGCCCATGACTGCGCGATCGAATCGATGCGGCATTCATCGCTGGATGCGGAACCCAGGGGGGTGCCGTCGTCGTAGTAGCCGCGCCGATACCAATCGCCGTCCCAGGCTTCACGCTCGATGGCACGGGTGACATCAAGAGCATGCTTGCGCCACTCCGCCGCCTTGTTGGCTGCGCCGCGCTTTTCGGCGATGGGTGCAAAGCGCAGCAATGTCGCGTGCAGGAACCAACCCAGCCATACGCTTTCACCGCGGCCTGCGACCCCGACCCGGTTCATGCCGTCGTTCCAATCGCCGGTCCCGAAAAGCGGCAGGCCGTGCGCGCCTACGCTCAGGCTGGAATCCAGCGCGCGTACGCAGTGATCGAACAGCGGCGCGGAACCGGCCGGGCCGGGGACGGAATAATTCTCCAGACTGCCTGGTTCCAACGGACCGCCGGCCAAAAAAGGCACCGCCACGTCGAGCACGGCGAAATCCGCCGTGACTTCCAAATAGTGGGCCACCACGAAGGCCAGCCAGATGCGATCATCCGACACCCTGGTCTTGACGCCCGCGCCCGAGGTTGGCAGCCACCAATGCTGCACGTCGCCCGCGGTGAACTGACGGGCGGCCGCCCGCAGGATGTGCTCGCGCGCAACCGCCGGCGCGCAAACACACAGCGCCATGACATCCTGCAGTTGGTCGCGAAAGCCATAGGCGCCGCTCGACTGGTAAAAGGCCGTGCGCCCCCAAACGCGGCTGCTCAGCGTTTGGTATAAGAGCCATCCATTCAGGAGCAGGTCCATGGCCGGCTCGGGCGTCTGTACCTGGACCGTGCCCAAAATCTTGTGCCAAAAATCGGCGACGCCGGCATGCACCGCATCCAGATCCGCTTTTCGATAGCGCTCGATGAGTGCCGCGGCGGCGGCAGCCGAACTCTCCACGCCGAGTAACAGCGTAAGTTCGATGCTTTCGCCCGGGTTCAAGGTGATCGCGGTTTGCATCGCGCCGCAGGGGTCCAGACCCCCGCCCACCCGCTTGCCCAAGGGGTCGGGCCTGCGCAGCGCTTCGGGCTCGGCCATGGACCCTAAGCGGCCGAGGAATTCTGCGCGATCCGCCGTATAGGATTGCTGCGTGCCGCCCAAGTCCATGAACGCGACTTGCGGCTGGAAATCCGTACTCCAGGGATTGCGCGCCAGGAGCGCGCGCGTCTGCGGTTCGATTTCAGTTATGATGAACGGCGCCGCACGGTTGTTCTGGTTGCCCAGCACCCAGTCCACGTAATAAGTGACCGACAGCCGGCGCACCGCGCCGCCGCTGTTGCTGATCTTCAGGCGTGAAATCTTGACTGGATCTTCGAGCGGCACGAATTGCAGCATTTCCACGGAAATGCCGTGCGCCGCATGTTGCGAGCGCGTGTAGCCGAAACCATGTCGAACGGTATACACCGCGGAGGGTTCGCGAATCGGCAGCCGCATGGCGCTCCACAGTTCCCCGGATCCTAAGTCGCGAATGTAAATCGCATCCGCGGGCGTATTGGTGACAGGATCGTTGCACCATGGCGTGATCTGGTTCTGCTGCGCGTTCAGCGACCAGGTGCTGCCGGATCCGTCGGCGGAAACCAGGAAGCCGAATTGCGGATTGGCAATGACGTTGACCCAGGGGGTGGGTGTCCACTGATTCCCGTCTAGAACGACTACATACTCGCGCGACGCGGCATCAAATCCGCCGAGACCGTTGAAGAATTCCAGCCGAGCCAGGGACTTCGCCTCGGCCGGCGTCGCGGGGCTTCGCGCGAGCCGCGCCGGCGCTTGCAGGCGCGGCCGCGCTATCGCTGCCGGTTGCCGCCTGATGAGCTGATCGCGCAAGGATCCCGAGCCGGCATCGAAGATCGCGCGTGCGGCCGTCCTGAGCAGATCGCTGTCCTTGAGCGGCAGCGTATTGGCCCGTAGCGCGATGGCCGTGCCGCGCCCGACCCGGTTTGCATCGCGCGCTTTCTCTTGAAAGGCGCTTATCGCGCCATCCAGCCCCGACTGCACCGCCGGCAATACGGGCGGCGGACCGTCATTGAGAATGACCAGGTCGACCGACAAGCACTTCACCTGCCAGAACTCGAGTGCCTGCAGCAATTGCGCGACGACTCCGAGGCCGGCCGGATCCTTGATGCTGACCAATACGATGGGCAGATCGCCGGAGATGCCGTGGCTCCATAACGCCGATTGTCCCAGCCTGTTGTTGTCGAGAATTTGGCTGGCGGCGCGCAGCGAGGCATCGGCGTACAGCAGCCGGCTGGCGATATCCTGAAAGGTTTTCGCATCCTCGGAACTCACGCCGAGATTGCGCAGCTGGGTCTCCGCCTTGGCTGTCGACTGTAGTTGCGCGCGGCCCCGGGCGTTGGCGTCACGGTATTTGTCGGCCAGCTCAAGGGCCTGGGCGCGCGAGGCAGCGATGCCTGTCCAGAACTCCACCTGCACGGTTTCGCCGGGCGGCACCCGTACGCGGCGTCGCAGCGCCAGCACCGGGTCGAGCACCGTGCCTGCCGTATTGGACAATGCGCGTGCCTCCATGATGGCCGCGGCATTGCGCACGTCGCGTCCTCTGCCGAGGAACCGGGCCCGGTCGGTTTCGAACTGCAATCCACCGCCAGCGTCGCCCGGTAGCCCGCTGAAGTGCACCATCCACAGCGGGGCCTGCCCCGGTTCGCGCTGCCGCCGCGCTGCCAGCAGCACGCCGCGTTCGCTTAACGCTTCGGTCTGCACGAACATCTTTGAAAATGCGGGATGCGCGGAATCCGCCGCGGGTTGGCTCAAGACAACTTCGCTATACGTTGTCAGTTCGATGTCGCGCGGCTCGCTTCCCTGATTGGTCAGGGAAATGCAGCGCAATTCCGCATCATCCTCGCTCAACACCGAAATCCGCATCGCGGTGAGCAGCGACCCATCCTGGCGCGTGATCTCCGCGCGATCCTCGAAGAAATCCGCGCTGTAGCGGTCGGGTTCGCATCCGCTGGGTTGATACCCCGCCGACCATACCTTGCCGCTGCCAACGTCGCGCAAGAATACGTAGCAGCCCCAAGCGTCCAAGGTGGGATCCTCGCGCCAACGGGTGAGCGCGATGTCGCGCCAACGGCTGTAGCCGGAGCCCGCCGCGGTCACCATCACCGAGTAGCTGCCATTGGACAGGAGATGAGTGCACGGTGCCTGCTGGTGAGCAGAGTCGTAGCGGCGCGAGGAATCTAAGGGCATCTAGGTGCTAGTGCGGCGCGCTGCTGCGGTCGAATACGTCGCGCTTGAAGTGCAGCGGGGAAAGTTGCGAATTCCGGCGCGCGCAAAATGTTCGCATTGTCGGATTGGCAGAGTTT
>DATMKO010000383.1:0-4873 GCA_035571175.1 Steroidobacteraceae bacterium
ACCGTGTTCCTTCAGATAGTTGCCGACACTCGCGCACACATCCGCCCAATTGCTCCATAAATCGATACGGCCATCCGCATCCGCGTCGACGGCATAGCGCCGGTAATTTGAGGGCATGAATTGCGGCGCGCCCATGGCGCCCGCATAGGATCCTTTTATCGCCAGCGGATCGAGACGCGCGTCGCGCGTCAACAACAGGTACTGCTCGAGTTCGTCGCGAAAGAATTTCGCCCGCGCCGGGTAATCGAACGCCAGCGTGACCAAGGCGTCGAGCACGCGATAGGTCCCTGTCAGGCGTCCGTAGAAAGTTTCCACGCCGAGAATTGCCGCGAGGTATTCCGGCGCGACGCCGCTGCGCACGCTCGCTTGATCGAGCGCTTGACGGTGAGCGATCCAGAACTCGGTACCCTCATGGATGCGCCTTTCGGTGAGAAAAATCGAGCGATACTCGTACCATAGCTTGGCTTTTTCGGCGGGTTTGCTCATCGCATCGATGATGGCGGGTTGGCTCTGCGCGGACTTCAGCAGCTTGCGCAAGGGCCGTTTCTTGAAGGCATAGGCGTCGACCATGTGCGCGATGAAGTCCTTGACGTCGCTGCGGCTGGTGTCGATCGCGGTTGCGGGTTGGACGCTCAAAGCAAGCGCCGCAACGCACATGAGATATCGAAGTGGCGGCAGCGACCGCATGCTACGAACCAATCAGTTTGCGATGCGAATGCAGCGCCATCAGTATGCCGAAGCCGGCCAATAGGGTCACCATGGATGTGCCGCCGTAGCTGATCAGGGGCAACGGCACGCCGACCACCGGCAATATGCCGCTCACCATTCCGGAGTTCACGAAAACGTAGACGAAGAAACTGAGCGCGATGGCGCCGCCTGTCAAGCGCGCAAAGGTGCCTTGAGCCTGCATCGCCAGGTACAGCGCGCGGCCGATCAGCACGCCGTAAAGCGACAGGATCAGCAGCTGCCCGAGCAAACCGAATTCCTCGCCGATGACCGCGAAAATGAAATCTGTGGATCGCTCGGGCAGAAATTCCAGTTGCGCCTGACTGCCGTTCATGTAGCCCTTGCCGAATACGCCGCCCGAGCCGATCGCGATCTGCGATTGGATGATGTGATAGCCGGCGCCGAGCCGGTCGTTTTCCGGATTCAAGAACATCAAAATGCGCTGTCGCTGATAGTCATGGATGAAATGCCAGGCGGCCCATGCCGCGCCCCCCAGCAGCGGAATCGAGATCAAGATCAGCTGAATTTGCAAACCGGCCAGCAGCATGACGATCAGGCCCGACGCGGCTATCAACAGCGCGGTGCCCAGATCGGGCTGGGTGACGATCATTGCCGTCGGAATGGCGATCAAGACTCCCATGACGAGCAAATCCCGGAATGTGGGAGGCAATGGACGCTCGTGCATGTACCAGGCGCAGACCATCGGCACCGCCAGCTTCATGATCTCGGAAGGCTGGAAGCGCATGAACCCAATGTCGAGCCAGCGCTGCGCGCCTTTGCCGACGTGACCGGTGACATCGACCACGATCAGGAGCAGCACACCGACAATGTAGGCGACCGGGGCGAACAAGCGCAGATACTGTGGAGTTGCGAACTTGGCAAGCGCCAGCAGCGCCGCGACCGCGATCGCGATGTTCCCGAGATGATGCTCCACCATCTTCCAGTTTTGGCCGGACGCACTGTACACCACCAAAATGCCGATGCAGACGATGACGGCCAATACGCCGGTCAGCGGACCGTCGAGGCCGAGTGCGCGCAAGGTTTTGCCCCCCGCGGTCAGGGTACGGCGGGTTCGGGACGGCGAAAATTCGTCGTATATCATGTTCGGCCTCGCACGCTGCTGAGAGCGTTGACAAGCGGCGGCCAGAGCAGCGCGCCGATGAACGGTGCCAACCAGCGGCTGAATGTGGTCACCGGATTGCCGGTGGCACCGTCGACCCAGAACAGCACGAACTGATAGCCGGTCAGCAACAGGAAAATGGTCAGGCATTGCGACAGAACCGAGTACACGCGGATGCGCAGGCGCAGGTGCGTGGCCCACGCGCCCATCAGCGTGAGCGCCAGCGCGTGCTGCCCGAGCACCACTCCGTGGACGAGATCGAGGGCAAGACCGGACACGAACGCCAGTCCGAGGCCGCCGGCGCGCGGCGACTCGATGCACCAATAAAACACCACGAGCACGAGAAAGTCCGGGCGCAGCGGTTCCAGCACGGCGGGTAGCGGTAAGACCGCCAGGGCCAGCGCGACCAACGCCGACAACAACATGGGAAATCGCCGGATTCGGTTGTCGTGCATCATGGCGTGGTCGCTGCCTGGTTGGGCGCGGGTGGTTTGGGCGCGGGTGGCTTGGGCGCGGGTGGTTTGGGCACGGGTGGTTTGGGCGCAGACGGTTTGGGCGCGGCGGGTTGTGGCAAAACTTCCGCTGCCTGCGGCTTCAGCCAGACGAACATGAGTTCCCGCGAGCGGTCGAGGGCCGCAGCCGGTTTCACGTCGACGTCGGCCAGGGACTGCGCCGGATCGCGCTTGACCTCCGCAACCGTGCCAACCGGATAGCCGGCCGGAAATCCGCCCCCGAGCCCGGAGGTCACCAATAAATCGCCGACAATGACGTCGGCACTGGTCGGCAGGTAGGGCAGTTTCAACCGGCTCAAATCGCCGGTGCCTACTGCAATCGTCCGCAAGCCCGTGCGATTGATCTGAACGGGTATGGCATGCGCAGGGTCGCTGACAAGAATGACTTCGCTGGTCAGCTGCCCGACCCTGGCCACTTGACCAAAGACGCCGCCGGAGTCCAACACCGCCTGGCCCACGTAAACGCCGTCGCCCGCACCCTTGTCGACCAGCACCCGCTCGCGGAACGCATCGAGATCCACATCCATCACATCGCCGATGACGAAGCGGTCCGTGACCCCCGCGGTACTATCGCGCAACGCGCGTAACCTCTGTGTCTCGGCCTCCAGCGCCTCGTAGCGCTGCAGCCGGAACTGTGCGACACGCAGCTCGGCTTCGAGCTTGGCCTTATCGGCGCGCAACGCATCGCGGGTCGTCACGCTGTCCTTGAACCAGTTCCAGCCGTCGAACGGGCTGGCTACCGCAACCTGCACGGGGTAGGCGACGACAGACAGGTACTGGCGAATCTTGATCAGGCGTTCGTAGCGTTTGTCGACGATGATCAATCCCAAGGCCAGCAGCGAGTACAGGACGCAGCGGAGCAGGAGTCCCGTCGTGCGTTGGGATGTGTCGGTGTTACGAAAGGCGACCATGGGCGGATGGATCCCTAGGGGGCTTGTCTCCGCGTCGCGCGCATTACTCCAATCCGAAGATGCCCGGCCCGTGTTCCTCGGTGAGTTCGAGGATCCGGCCGCCGCCGCGCGCAACGCAGGTAAGCGGGTCGTCGGCAACCACCACGGGCAGACCGGTTTCTTCCATGAGCAATTTATCGACGTCGCGCAGCAAGGCGCCGCCCCCGGTGAGCACGATGCCGCGCTCCGCCACGTCGGCGCCAAGTTCCGGCGGCGTTTGTTCCAGCGCCTGTTTGACGGCGCCGACTATGCCCTGCAGAGGCTCCTGCAGCGCCTCCAGTATTTCGTTGGAGTTGAGAGTGAAACTTCGCGGCACGCCTTCCGACAAATTGCGGCCCTTGACGGAAATCTCCCGCACCGTTTGGCCGGGATAGGCCGAACCGATTTCCAGCTTGATGCGCTCCGCCGTCGCTTCGCCGATCAAAATTCCGTAGTTGCGCCGTACATAGTTGGTGATGGCCTCGTCGAACTTGTCGCCGCCGATACGCACGCTGGCCGCATACACGATGCCGTTCAAGGAGATCACCGCCACTTCGGACGTGCCGCCGCCGATATCCAGCACCATGGAGCCGCGGGCTTCCTGAACCGGCAAGCCCGCGCCTACCGCCGCCGCCATCGGCTCCGGAACGATGTCCACGCTGCGCGCGCCCGCACCCTCCGCCGACTCCTTGATGGCGCGCCGCTCCACCTGTGTTGAACCGAAGGGAACGCAGACCAGCACGCGCGGACTGGGACTTAAGAAACGGTTGCCGTGGACCTTCTTGATGAAGTACTGCAGCATTTTTTCCGTATAGGTGAAATCCGCAATGACCCCATCCTTCATCGGCCGAACGGCGGTGATGTGGCCCGGGGTGCGGCCCAACATGTTTTTGGCCTCGACGCCGACGGCGACGATGATTTTGCCGCCGCGCGTCGGCTCATCTTGCACTGCGACGACCGAGGGCTCGTTGAGAACGATACCGCGCTCGCGCACGTAAATCAGGGTGTTTGCGGTACCAAGATCGATTGAAAGGTCATTTGAGAAATAACCTCTAAGGCGTTTGAACATGGGCTAATTTTCGCGACTAAATGGGGTTAAAAAAGATCGGCTAATGTAACAACCGACACGACATATCACAAGACAACGTGTATCATCGCTGGAGCTTATTTTGCGTGAGTTGCTGCGCATTTTGAGCAGCCACCTATGAGCCTAACGCGTCAAGACGTCGAAAAAATCGCGCACCTTGCGCGACTCTCCATCACAGAGCAAGAGATGCCGGTCTATGTGACCAGCTTGTCGAGCATCGTCAATTTCGTCGACGAGTTGTCGCAGGCTGATGTCGGCACCGTTCTGCCCATGGCGCATCCGCTCGACGGCCAGCATCAGCGTCTGCGCGCCGATGAGGTCACGGAGAGGGACCATCACGAGAAATTTCAACTCAACGCACCGGCTGTGGCGGCGGGGCTGTACGTCGTGCCGCGAGTGATCGATTAGACGGGTGCTATTCTTGAGTGATGCTGCATAACCTAAATATCGGCGAACTCGCCGACCGCCTTGCCAAAAGACAGATTTCCAGCGTGGAGCT
>DATMKO010000384.1:0-2041 GCA_035571175.1 Steroidobacteraceae bacterium
CAGCAGGTCCTGATAGTCGTAGCTGAAATCCGCCAGGGGCGACACCGGCTTCATGGTGATGAATTCAACGTTGCCGCCGGCATCGAGACTGAAGGTCACATAGGCCGGTTCAATCGACTTATCGTCGAAGCGGGTTACGAAACTATCGTATTGCCAATGATCCAGCGAGCCGCCCATGCGCGGCGTCGATTTGAAATCGATCGTGAGCTTGCCGTTGGCCTGCGCAATTTCGATGTTGCCGTACCAGGGATCGGCATAGATTCCCGCGTAACGGGCAAGCGGCAGCGACGGCCCGACATTGACGGGTTTTGCCGCAACCGAATTGTAGGTCTTCAGTGCATTTGCCAAACGCTGCCGCTTCAGCGCGATGAACTTGGCCGGCCAATCGTTCGCCCGCTGCCCCAGATAGTGATCCAGCAGCTCATACATGAGGCCGACGATGATCTCGCTGTCCTCACTGTTGATCTCGATCGAAAAGCCCACGTGCTTCTCGGGAATCAGTACCACGGCGGTCTTAAAACCGAGTACCGCGCCGCCGTGCCAGACAATCCTGGCGCCGCGGTAGTCGCGCACGTCCCAGCCCAGAGCGTAGGTATTGAACATCGGCAGCGTCGGTTTCAGATCGTCAGGGAGCGCATCGATCCGCTGCAAAGTGACCGGCGTCCACATCTGCTCATGCGCCGCCTCACTGAACAATCGGTCACTGCCCCCGGGCAGTCTGCCGCTGTCGAGCTGGATCAGCAGCCAGCGTGCCATGTCATTCGCGCTGACGGCGAGGCCGCCGGCGGGTGCCGCGTTGCGCCCGAGATCGTCGCGTTCATCCAGGCGGCTCTGATCGCCGACTCCGCGCAGTCCGCCGTTCATCCGCGCGTGCGGTTGGGCGCGGTCCGCGGTCGCAAAACGAGCGTCATTGTCGGTGGTCGACTTCAGCATCCCGGCCGGCTTTAAAACATGGTCGCGAACGAATTTCTCCCAGGTCTCGCCGCTCACCTCTTCGATCAGCTGGCCCGCCACCATATAAAGCACGTTGTCATAGGCAAAGCCGCTGCGGAAACTGGTCGCGGGCTTGATATAGCGCAGCCGCCGCACCGACTCGGCGCGACTCAAGTTCGTGCGCGGCACCATCAGAAGATCGCCGGCGCCGAGGCCGAGGCCGCTGCGATGTACGAGCAGATCGCGGATCGTAATCTCGCGCGTAACCCACGGATCATACATTTGAAACCACGGCAGATGATCGATCACTTTGTCGTCCCAGCCGATCTTGCCTTGATCCACGAGGATGCCGAGCGCCGCCACCGTAAACGCTTTACCGGTGGAACCGGTGGGGAAAATGGTATCGGCGTCGACCGGTACGGACTCACCCAATGCTCTGACGCCGAAGCCCTTGGCGAGCGTCACCTTGCCGTCCTCGACAATTGCGATCGCCATGCCGGGCACGCCGACTTGCTGGCGCAGCTTGTCGACGCGAGCTTCAAATCCCGCCGGCGGCGCCGCATTGGCCGCAATCGCAACACCCCATACCAGCAATGCCAGGATTACATGTTTCACGAGAACTCCGGTTCGATCATGCCCAATGAAGTGAGCTCATCCGCGCGCGCCGCTTCGATGCGTCGCGTCATCGGATCCAAAGCAAGCAGCATCGCGGCCGCAAACAAGGCAATCACGGCCAGCAGCACAAAGAAACGCGCGTGAGTCGTGCCGCTCCACAGGGCGCCGACCGCACCTGCGGTCAGGCTGCCGCTGAAGATCGCGAGAAACCATGCTGCCATCGTGGTCGCGCCGAACCCGACCGGCGCCAGGCGCGCGAATAGCCCCAGGCCGGTCGGCAATATATAGAGTTCACCCAAGGTGAAGATGCCGAAAAACAGCACCAGCCACGCCCAACTTGCGCGGCTTGGTTCCGCTACCGAGGCTACGATCGCGAGCAGCAGATACGCGGCGGCGACGATCAGCGCGCCGGTCGCCATTTTGCACATCGAGCTCTGCTGGCGTCGCGCATCGGCCTCCCGCCGCCAGCGCGCAAGCAGCAGCGGCGTCATCA
>DATMKO010000385.1:0-4849 GCA_035571175.1 Steroidobacteraceae bacterium
GCTGGCAAGTTCTCCGCGCAGGATGAGCTGCTCAATCTCGGCATGCACCAGCGCGGGCAGCGAGTTCGTTTGCACCAGTTGCAGCGTTGTGGGGGTGGAGGCAAGTGGCATCGGCGTATCCAGTCGAGGACGGACTGATGATATCAGAATTGCAGATTGTCGACAATATTCAGTCGACAATGAGCTCGGTGTGGTGCGCAGGTAGGCATTATGAAACGGTACCGTTGCGTTTCATTAATAGGCGGGTTATTGTAAAAATCTGGTCGAAGGCAGCGGATAAGGAGCGAGCAATGACGAAATTCAAACAGGTCATCGTGAGCAGCGCAGCCGTTGCCGCCGTAGCGATTCTTCCGTTCGCACCCGCGATGGCCGGCGGCCATGGCTACGGATACGTTCATCCTTGGGGATTGGGTCGCGGCATCGTTGGCGCGGCTGTGGCGCTCGCAACGTTGCCGCTCGCGATTGCGTCCGCGGTGGTATCAAGCGTGGCCGCACCCGCTGCGCCAGCCGCGGCGCCATATCCCGCGCCGGGATACGCGGGCGGTTACGCACCCGCTCCATATCCTGTACCACCGGCTTACTACGTACCGCGTCCGGCATACTATCCGGCGCCGCGCGCGTACTATGCGCCGCGCCCATACTACGCACCGTACGCAGGCTATGCCGGCCGAGGTTATTATCGTACAGGTGGCTCCGGCTATCCGCGTCGGTAGAAGAAGTGGTCGTCCCCCTCGCGCCGACGCGTTGCTGTTGCGCGAGCGAATTCTGAAATCCGCAACGGAATTATTTCTCGACCAAGGCTATGGCTCCACGACTATCGAAGCGGTAGCGGCGCGCGCGGGTGTTTCGAAGCGCACTTTCTACGACCGCTTCGATGACAAGTCGGTTTTGTTCGCCGCGGTGGTTCATCGCATCATTCAACAGATCCGGCCCCCCGCCGATGTCCCGCTGCTCGCCGGCGCGGACCTGCGCAGTGTGCTGCGGCGACTGGCCGGCCTGATCTTGCGTGCAACTCTGTCCCCGCAGGCGATGGCGTTGACCCGGCTGGTGGCCGCCGAGTCGGCACGCTTTCCGCAACTTGCTTTGGCCGTCGAAAACGATGGCGGCACGGAAGAAGCAACGAACCTGATCGGCGGCCTGCTGGCGCGCGAGCTTCCCGACGCCAAAGTCGGCCTCAAGAGCGGCGTATTTGCGGCCCAGCAGTTCATCCACATGGTCGCCACGGTGCCGCAGCGACGTGCCATGGGATATGGCACACCCATGAGTGCAGCCGAACTAGAAGCGTGGGCGATCGATGTTGTGACGCTGTTTCTTGATGGTTATCAAGGCCTGAGCAGCAACGATTAGATTGGCTTTCGCGCCGATCGGAATGGCATTGCGCTAGTTGCCGCGCAGCTGTGCGGCGGCTTCCGGCGGCAACGGAAAGGCCGGCGCCTCGCCCTCCCACGATATCGATATGATGCGCCACTGCATGCCGTCGCCGGCCAGTTGAAAGCTGTTAATGCCGCGCTGGAACGGCGCTTCCGCCTGTGCATGCCGGCTCTCGTAGGGGCTCACGACGGTGGCGATATGGGCATAGCGCCAAATCTGACCCACCACACCGTGTTCATAAAACGCCCCGCTCGCCAACGATTTGCTGGACGCGGAGATGTAGTCCTCGACGCTGAGCACGCGCGTTTTCAGTGTGCCGTCTGCGCCCGCGCGCGTGACAGCAAATATTGCTCCGGGCGCCATTAGGGAACGCAGTCGCTGCCAATCGCGCGCGCCAGCGGGACCGGAAATGACGGAATAAACCGCCTGAATGATGGCCTCAGGCGATGCGACGTCAGCCGGCTGCGGACTCACGGCTGGCGGCAGCGGCGCAGTGGGTGATTGTGCGGCCGCTGCGGCAGCCAGCAACACCAGCATGAAATTCACCAAAGCAGTCCGGTTCGACATTTTTACCTTCCTCGGCGCAACCAAGCCAGTGCCTCATCTTTCGAGCGAACGATACGAATTTTGTTGTGCGATTTGTGTTCCCGTGCCAGTTCGGTGAAGCGTTCCCCATGGCGTTCCGGGCTTGGCACGATAATGGCCAAGCACAATTCGTAGTTCTCGAACTTCTGGAAAAGCTCGCCTGCCAGGCCGGTTTTCAGATCGAAGAACTCCGAGGATACATCATCCTCGGCCAGGATGAGTCCGCCGGCACCGAAGGTCGACGCGACGGCGTTTGAGATGTCATTCATTGATCCGATTGAAATGCCGGCTTCCGATGCGATCAGTATTCTGGGTTGTTCGTTCATTGACCGCGACTCACAACATCTTCGCTCCGCGATCCACGAGGAGCTCGCGCAGAACCGAACGGTGACATCGCGATTCTTCGGCGCAGTAACAGCCGACCGAGAAGTTGGCTTGATGCGATAGCACCGCCAGCACCTCGATCATCGCGCGGCAGTGTGGGGCCGCCATTTCGGTCCGGTATTTCTTGACGAATCGCTGCCATTCCCGATCTGAGTGAGAGCTCAGCGCCTGTTTGACGGTTGCTTGGCTTGGCGCGAGCGTTGGCAGCCAGGTATCGTAAAAGTTCTTCGAGGCATAGTCGGCTTTGCGAATGCCTCGCGGCGGGCGTCTGACCGTGCCAAAGCGAACGCCTTCTCCCGGAAGCCGCTCGGTGCCGAGACGAACAATTCTAATGGCCACGTCGTCAGTCTCCCCCGGGAAGATAGCGAGCAATGAGACTGGCGCGACGCCGAGCGCTCCTGCTGCGAGTTTGCGGGTCGATGAAAATAAGTTTGAGCTGTATCCTTGTTGAGGGCAAGGACCCACACTGAGCTACCCGCGGAACTGAAATCATGGGAGAAAGGACGCGTTGTCTCGGCAGGCGCCCACACTGATCTTCGACGGCGACTGCTCCATCTGCCGCTATTGGGTGGCCTATTGGCGGGAACTGACTGGCGAGCGCGTCGTTTATCGCGCCTTTCAGGAAGCTGCGACGGATTTCCCAGCAATCCCACTGCAATCATTTCAGCGCGCCATTCAATTCTTCGACGGTGACGGCCGGGTATATTCAGGCGCGGCCGCAACCTTTCGCGTTCTGAAGTATTCATCCGGGCGGGCGGCATGGTGGTGGTGCTACGCGCACCTGCCCGGCTTCGCGCCGCTGAGCGAATGCGCGTATGCATTCTTTGCGCGACGCCGTGGCGTGCTCGATGCACTCACGAAATTCTTATGGGGACCTGCGCTTCAGGCAGAGCGCTACGCGCTGGTAGCCTGGGTTTTCCTGCGGCTGTTTGGCGCCATTTATGTTGCGGCGTTCATATCGCTCGGGGTGCAAATCCTGGGATTGATCGGTCATGCCGGGATACTGCCGGTGCGCGACTACTTCGAGGCATTGCGCCATGCCCGCGGCGATTCGGCCTACTGGTTGGTGCCTTCGCTATTCTGGATGAACTGCAGCGATTCCGTGTTGCTTGCCGGAACGATTGTCGGCGCAGTACTGGGATTGCTCGTGGTCGTGGATAGGTGGACGAGGCCGGCGCTCATTGGTCTGTTCGCGCTGTACCTGTCCTACGAATCCGCCGGTCAGGATTTCATGAGCTTCCAGTGGGATTCACTGCTGCTCGAAGTAGGTTTTCTGAGCATTTTTCTCACTGGCGGATCGAAAATAGTGATATGGCTGTACCGCTGGTTGGTGTTTCGCTACTTGTTTTTGGCGGGCGTGGTGAAATTACTTTCCGGCGACTCGACGTGGCGCGACCTGACGGCACTCGAATATCACTTTTGGACGCAGCCGCTGCCGACCCCGATCGCGTGGTATGCGGCGCAACTGCCGCACTGGCTGCTGCGCGCTGGCACCGCCGCGACCTTGGCCATCGAGCTTGGCGTTGTGTTTGTGATCTTCATGCCGCGGCGCCTACGCGCCGCCGCTGCCGGCTGCGTCCTGCTGCTGCAGGTACTGATTCTGCTCACCGGCAATTACAATTTTTTCAATCTGCTCACGATGTTGTTGTGCATTTTTTTGTTCGACGATGCGGCGCTCGGGCGCGTGATCCCGCAATGGTTGAAAGCGCGGGCGCTAAGCCGTGCGCCGCTGGTGAGCCGCACCGCTACCGCAATCGCCGCCGCACTCGCCCTCATCGTGGTGCCTGTGGGCGTAAATAGGATCTGGCAGACGACGACGCGTACCAATCTGCCGGTGCTTGGCGCCGTCACGCGTGCCCTGGCGCCGCTGTCCATTGTCAATCCCTATGGGTTGTTCGCCGTGATGACGATCACCCGGCCGGAGATCGTGATCGAGGGTTCCACCGACGGGCAGGTGTGGCGCGAATATGTCTTCCACTACAAACCGGGGCCGTTGACCAGATCCGCGATGTGGAACATTCCGCACCAGCCGCGGCTCGACTGGCAGATGTGGTTCGCTGCTCTCGGCGACATCAGGGAAAATCCCTGGATCGTGGGCCTGATGCAACGGCTGCTGGAAGGCAGTCCGGCCGTGTTGGCGCTGCTTGAGGTCAACCCGTTCGCCACCGCGCCTCCAAAGTATGTGCGGGCGCTGCTGTACGCCTACCGTTTTTCGGATCCGCGCAAACGCGCAGTGACGCATGAGTGGTGGGTGCGCCGCGTGGAGGGCCTGTATTTCCCGCAGGTCAGCTTGGACGAATTCGAGCGCGCCGCAACTCGGGAAAATGCACGCCCTTAGCTGGGCGCCGAATCGGGGTGTGGATGCGCAGCGGGTTTACCTGGTCAAAACAACGATCATCGCTATCGTCAAGAAAGCCATCGTGGTGATCAAAACGTTGTGGCCCCAACGGGCAATAAGTCCAATCATGTTCAATTCCAATAAATTCAAATGATGCAGCGGGTGCGCGAC
>DATMKO010000386.1:0-13975 GCA_035571175.1 Steroidobacteraceae bacterium
ACCGCGCGCCGGCAAAAAACCCTCGAAGCAAAATCGGTCCGTTGGCAGCGCACCGATCGACAGCGCCGCGATGGCCGCGCAGGGGCCGGGAATCGCGACGATCTCGAAGCCGGCCGCCGCCACGGCGCGCACCAGTTCAAACCCAGGATCGCTGATGGCCGGAGTGCCGGCATCGCTCACCAGCGCCACGGAGTGCCCCTCGCGCAGGCGTGCAATAATTTCAATCGCGCGTGTCTGCTCATTGTGATCATGCAGCGAGATCTGCGGCGTTTGAATGCTGAAATGCTTCAACAGCATTCCCGTGTGTCGCGTATCCTCCGCCGCGATCAGGGCGCAGTTTTGCAGCATATCGCGCGCCCGCGCACTCAAATCGCCCAGATTGCCGATCGGAGTGGCGATCACGTAGAGCCGTCCTGCAGTGGGCGGGCCGATCGGTTGGTTTGTCACATATAATTCCGCGATTCGATGAGCTAGGAGCCCAAGGGTATGGCAGCGAACTTCAGACGTCCACGGGCGCTCTCAGCAGCATTGGCATTGGCGGTGTCGCTGATCGCGGCTGCGTGCAGTCTGGTCAATCCGGTGGAAGGTCCGAGCGACAAACAACAAAATGCCGCGCGCCTGGTGCGGGAAGGCAAACATGCCGAGGCCGCGCGCGCCTATGCCAGTCTCGCCACTCAATTGCCAGCCGACAGCGACAACTACCAGTTGCTGAGTGCCGAGCAGTGGGCGGCCGCCGGCAATGTCGCGGCCGCCCAGCAAGCGTTTGCCCAGGTGTCGCCGGAGGCACGCACCACCCTTGCGACGCAGCGCGCGCTGGTAGCAGCGGAAATTGCCTACGCGGAAAACGATCCGACGCGCGCGATTCGCGAATTGGATCAGATTCCGGTGCCGACAGCGCCCAATCAGGCGCAAAATTATTATTGGATACGCGGCCGCAGTGCGTTTTTGACGGGACATCCGGTCGAAGGTACTCGCGCCCTGGTCGAACGCGAACGTTATCTTGCCGACCCCGCTGCGGTTCGCGCGAACCGCGAGGAGCTCTACATCAGGGTGCGCACCGCTGCCGAAAAAGGCGCGCCGCTCAACGCTCCCGCGAAAACCGAACCCATCGTGCTCGGCTGGCTGGAACTGGGGCCCGTCGCCGTCGAACTCGAACGCAATCCGGCGCGCGCAACTCAAGCGCTCGACGCCTGGAAGCGGCAATTTCCGCAGCATCCGGCAAATGACAGCGTGCTGTCCATGGCGCAAACGCAGATTGCCGTCGCCACGGAATATCCCAACCAGATCGCGCTGCTGCTGCCCCTCTCAGGCCGCGGCGAGGCGTTCGGCGTCGCGGTGCGCGATGGCTTCGTCGCGGCCTATCTCGAGCAAGATGCGGCGAGGCGGCCCAGTCTGAAAATCTACGACGTGGCGGCCGAATCGGTCGGCGCGGCATACAACCGCGCCATCGCCGACGGCGCCGGCTTCGTCGTCGGACCGCTGACCAAGGAAGATGTCGCCGCGATCGCGCCGTTGAGCGCCGGACGTACTCCGGTGCTGGCGTTGAATTTTCTCGCCGACTCGGCGAGCCCCGCAAAGAACTTTTTCCAGTTTGCCTTGTTGCCCGAAGACGAGGCACGCAGCGTCGCGCGGCGGGTCGTCGCGGACGGCCGGCTTGCCGGCGTGGCCATCGTACCCGCCGGGGAATTGGGCAATCGGGTCGCCGCGGCATTTGCGGATGAACTGAAGACGCTCGGCGGCACGCTGCTCGACAGCCAAAAATACGATCCTTCGCAACCCGACTTCTCCGACATCATCAAGCAGGAGCTGCAAGTCAAAGCGACCAAGGGCGAGCCGTCCACGCATCGGACCGACGCAACGTTCGTATTCGTGGTGGGCTCACCGGGTGCTGCGCGTCTCATCATGACGCAATTGAATTTTTACTATGCGGGGGATGTGCCGGTGTATTCCACCTCGGACAGCTTCGAGCCTGACCCGACCGCGAACGCGGACATCGATGGCATGTTTTTTCCCGACATGCCGTGGATGATCTCCAATGATCCGGTAACCACGCAAATCCGCGACAGCGTGCGCTCGGCCTGGCCGGCGCGGACGTCTCGCGGCGACCGTAACCGTCTGTACGCGTTTGGCTTCGACGCCTATCGCCTGGTGCCCGCGCTGCAATCCAAGAATCCCAGCGATGCCGGCGAGATTTCCGGAGTCACCGGCAAGCTGCACATCGACGATCACAATCGAATACGCCGCGAGCTCGAGTGGGCGCAGATCAAAGCCGGAGTACCCAATGTTTTGTAATCTGCGGCCGTTGCTGTGCGCCGCCGCGGTGGTGGCCGCCGCGGCCGGTGCAGCGACCCCGGGCGCAACCGGCGATCCGCATCCCGCCGCGGATCTCATCATTCGCGATGCGCGCGTTTGGACGGTGAATCCCGCGCAGCCGCAAGCCGAAGCGGTGGCAGTCCTCAACGGCCGAATCACGGCGGTGGGCAGCGATGCCGCCGTGCTGCTCTGGCGCGGGCCCAACACGCGCGTGGTGGATGCGAACGGCCACCGGCTGGTGCCGGGTTTCAACGATGCGCACGTTCATTTCGCCGACGGCGGCGCGGCCTTGACCGCCGTGCAGCTCAACGATGCCACCAGCCTCAAGGAATTCGTCAAGCGAATCGCCGACTATGCGGCGCATGCGCCAAAGGGCGAGTGGATTCGCTCCGGCAACTGGGATGAGACCAAGTGGACTCCGGCCGCATTGCCGACCCGCCAGGATATCGACGCGGTGACTCCGAACAATCCGGTGTCGCTCGATCGCTACGACGGCCATATGATCATCGTCAATTCCAAGGTGTTGGCGCTTGCCGGAATCACGGCCAAGAGCATGGATCCGCCCGGCGGCGTGATCGTGCGCGATAGCGCAGGCAATCCCACCGGCGCGCTCAAGGACGCGGCCATAGAATTGGTGGATCACGTGGCGCCGGTGCCCACGGCCGCGCAGCGGCGCCGGATCATCGAGAACGCGCTGCACGAGGCCGCTTCGCACGGCGTGACCAGCGTGCAGGACATGACCCTGGACTACGGCGATCTGGCGGTGTACTCCCAGCTGCTCAGGGAAGGGAAACTCACCGTGCGATTCTATGGCGCGCCGCTCATCGAAAAAGTATCAGACCAGGCGAAGCTGGGCATCGGCCGTGCATTCGGCAGCGCCAGCCTGCGCATCGGCGCCCTGAAAATGTTCGCCGACGGCTCGTTGGGTTCGCGCACGGCGTATTTTTTCGAACCCTACACGGACGAGCCGAACAATCGCGGATTGCTGTTCAAGGACATGCTGCCGCTATCGCGCACTCGCGAGCGGCTGCGGCTGGCCGACGCGACGGAATTGCAAGTGTGCACTCACGCCATCGGCGATGCCGCCATCTCGACGGTTCTGGATCTTTATCAAGAGATCGAGAAGCGCGACGGCCCTCGCGACCGGCGCTGGCGCATCGAACACGCCCAGCACATGGCGGCGCGGGATTTCGAGCGCTTTGCACAACTGCATGTGATCGCCTCGGTCCAGCCGTACCAGGCCATCGACGATGGCCGTTGGGCCGAGGCGCGCATCGGCCACGATCGGGCCAGCAGAACTTATGCATTTCGTACCTTCATCGATCATGGCGTGCGGCTGGCCTTTGGCACCGATTGGCCGATCGCGCCCTTAGATCCGCTGCTGACGCTGTACGCGGCAACCACGCGCGCGACGCTGGACGGCAAGTACAACCAAGGCTGGTTTCCCGAACAAAAGGTCTCGATTCAGGAAGCCCTCGCGGCCTATACCATGGGGGCGGCCTATGCTGAATTTCAGGAGCACGAGAAAGGCTCGATCGAACCGGGCAAGCTTGCGGACCTGGTACTGCTGAGCCAGGACGTGCTGACGATTGCCCCGGCCGCCATTCGCGACACCCATGTACTCAAGACGTGGCTGGGCGGCGTAGCGGTCTACGAGGCGCGCGACTAGTACATTGAAAGAAACCCCAAGGGAAAATTCATGCAAAGCCAAAATCTTCATCGCCGCCTCTTTATACTTCTGGCAAGTGTTTGGCTGGGCGCGCACGCGCTGCCGGCCGCGGGCGCCGACGGCGATCAGTATCTCGGCAAATGGAGCGGGACGTATCAAGGGGAGAATACGTCGGGACATTTCGAACTCATTTTGGAGCGCGGCAGCGCGGGGCTCATCACCGGCACCATCGCGGTCAGCGGCGACGGCGGCGGAGCCGCGGATTACAACACCAAGCTGAAAAGCGCGTCCTTCGCCGGCGACACGTTTACTGCCGCATACGACACGCCGGGGGATGACCAAACGCAGATCAATCTGAAGGGCACGTTCAACCCCAAGGGCGGAGACGGTGACTGGTCGGTGAATGCGAAAGCCCAGCCGGCCGGGCCGCCGGTGGCGACGGGCACCTGGAAAATCACAAAACAATAACGAAATCGCGACGAACCGGCCATTTATCGCAGCGGCTTTGACGGCGCCGCCGCGGCACGCTATGCCGGATGGCGGATCTGCGCCGGCAATGCGGCACTCAATCGGAACGACTCGCGGCCGACTTCCTGCAAGCGCGCGGGCTTAAAGTTCTGGCGCGAAATGTCAGGTGCAAGACCGGCGAACTCGATCTGGTCTGTCTCGACCATGAGGTGTTGGCGATCATCGAGGTGCGGCAGCGCGGCAGTCGGGAGTTCGGCGGAGCGCTGCAATCGGTTACCTGGTGCAAGCAGCGCAAAATCATACGCGCCACCCGCTTTTTTTTGCAGCGGCAGGCGGGTTGGCAGGGCCGCGCGGTGCGCTTCGACGTAGTCGCGGTCGAGGGGCCGCCCGGCGGCGCGCAGCGGCTGGTATGGGTCAAGGACGCCTTTCGCGCTACTTGACCACCTGCAATTTCGGTCGTTTCGGTGCCGCAGCGCCGGTCTTTGCGGTGCTGGGACCGGCCGGCGGGCTGTCGGTCGGATCCGGATCCGCATCGCCCTCGGGGAAAATCATTCCCTGCCCGGTCTCGCGGGCATAGATCCCCAGGATGGCGCGCACCGGAACCTGCACGGCGAATCCGACGCCGCCGAATCGAGCCTCGAAGCTGACCACATCATTCCCAAGCTTCAGGAATTGAGTTGCGGAGAAGCTCACGTTGAGCACGATTTTGCCGTCCTTGACGTACTGGCGCGGCACCGTCACGCCTTCCGCGGCCGCGTCCACCACGATATGCGGGGTCTCACCGCTGTCGGAAATCCATTCGTGCAGCGCACGCAGCAGGTAAGGACGCCGCGGCTTCAATGGCGCATTTCCCGTTCGGCGTCGCTCAGGCAGGCGCGAAATGTGGAGCGCGCAAAGATGGCGTTCATATACTTCATGATGGGCTGAGCCTGCGCCGGCAGCTCGATACCGTAGGTGCGCAAACGCCACAGGATCGGCGCGATGCTGGCATCCACCAGCGAAAATTCATCGCTCAGGAAAAAAGGCTTCGCCTTGAAGACTTCGGCACTGGCGCAGATCGCTTCGGCCAAGACTTTGCGGCTGTGTTCCGCCGTCTTGCCGCGCGGGTCGAGCTCGATGTCGTGCGCCAAGGCATACCAGTCGCGCTCCACCCGGTACAGCGCCACGCGAAACTGGGCGCGCGTTACCGGATCGATCGGCATCAACGGCGGATGCGGAAAGCGTTCATCCAGGTACTCGATGATGACCCGCGAGTCGTACAGCACCAGATCTCGATCCACCAACGTCGGCACGCTGTGATAGGGGTTCAGGTCGAGCAGATCCTCGGGCAAATCGTTCAGGTCGACATTCACCAATTCGATGGTGATTCCCTTTTCCGCGAGCACCAGGCGTGTCCGATGACTCCACGGATCACCCGGTGCTGAAAAGAGGGTCATCACCGAACGACGTGCCACGAACGCGGTCTCCAAGCAATAGGATTAACGGGACGGTCCCGCTGCGTCAGTGGACGTCCTTCCAGTATTCTTTCTTCATCAAGTACGCGAGCACGAAGAATACCAGCAGAAAGAGCATGACAAACACGCCGAGCGATTGACGTTTTGCCTTGATGGGCTCGGCGGCGTAATCCAGAAAATTGACGATGTCCCGAACGAATTGATCATACTCCTCCGGCTTCATCGCACCCGGAGTCATTGGCTCCACGCCCGTCAGCACCATTCTGGCGCTGCCGCCGCTGTCGGGAACATTCTTGAATACCGGCTTCTGCGAGCCCTGCAATTGGTAGAGAACATGCGGCATCGCAGCGTTCTGCAGGTACAGATTATTCACGCCCCAAATGCGCGACTTATCGGCGTAAAAGCCCTTCAAGAACGAATATAGGTAATCGGGGCCACGGGCTCTGGCCATCAACGATAAATCCGGCGGCGGCCTGCCGAACCAGCCTTCCGAATCTCCCGGCATGGCGGAATTGATGCCGTCGAACGGTTTGTCGGAGGTGAACATCAAATTGGGTAGTTCGGACTCGGGGATCTGCAAGTCCGCGGCCATCCGGTTGTAGCGCAAGTACTTGAGCGAGTGGCACCCGGAACAATAATTCATGAAATTGCGCGCGCCGCGCTGCAGGGACTCGATATTCTTGATATCGGTCCCGGCCGGCAGCAGGGCAATGTCGCCCTCTTCGCACCAGGCGGTGCCGGCGCAGAAAATCCCGATCACGACCAGAATCGAAGCTTTAAGCATGTCCCGTGACCCTTTCCGGCACCGGCTTCACGCTTTCGTACTTCGTGTACCAGGGCATCAGCAAAAAGAAACCAAAATATAGAACCGTGCATACCCGCGCCAGCATCGGGTAGATCCCCGACGGCGGTTTCAAACCGCACACCCCCAGGGTGATGAACGATGCGACGAAGATGGCCAGCATCACCTTGTAGATCGGTCCCCGATAGCGGATCGAGTTCACCGGTGAGCGATCCAGCCAGGGCAGGAAGAACAGCACGAGGACCGCGGCGCCCAGCACCAGCACGCCCCAAATCTGCGTTCCCGCGAAGGACGGCACGGCGCGCAACATGGCGTAATACGGCGTGAAGTACCACACCGGCGCAATATGCGGCGGGGTTTGCAGCGGATTGGCGGCTTCGAAATTAGGCTCTTCCAGGAACAGGCCGCCAAAGGTCGGTGCGAAGAAAATCACCGCGCAAAATACCAGCAGGAATGCCGCAACGCCGACCGTGTCCTTCACCGTGTAGTAAGGATGGAACGGAACGCCGTCGAGGGGATGACCTTTCGCGTCCTTGTGCTTCTTGATTTCAATGCCGTCCGGATTGTTGGACCCTACTTCATGCAGGGCCATGAGGTGCGCAATCACCAGGAAGACCAGCGCCAGCGGCAACGCGGCCACGTGCAGGGCAAAGAAGCGGTTCAAGGTGGCATCGGCAATGTAGTAATCGCCGCGGATCCATTCGACCAGGCTCTGACCGACGATGGGCACGCTGCTGAAGATAGAGACGATGACCTGCGCGCCCCAATAGCTCATGTTGCCCCAGGGCAGCACGTAGCCCATGAACGCTTCCGCCATCAACAGCAGGAAGATCAAGCAGCCGAAAATCCACAGCAGTTCGCGCGGTTTGCGATGCGAGCCGTACAGCAGCGCGCGAAACATGTGCAGATAAATTACGATGAAAAACGCCGAGGCGCCGGTGGAATGCATGTAGCGGATCAGCCAGCCCCATTCCACATCCCGCATGATGTATTCGATCGACGAAAACGCCTCAGCGGAGGACGGCTTGTAGTTCATCGTCAAAAATATTCCCGTCACCAGCTGAATGACGAGAACCACCAGCGACAGCACGCCAAAGTAATACCAGAAGTTGAAATTCTTCGGGGCGTAATATTCGGAGACTTGTTCTTTCCACAATTTTGTCAGCGGAAAGCGCGCGTCGATCCAGCCAATCAATCCTTTGGCGGGGCCGGCGGACTCGGGAGCTAGGGCCATTGCTTACCTCTTGGCTTAAGCTGGTTTGGGAGCATCGCTTACACCGATGACGATGCGCATGTCGGCTGAGATTGCGTAGGGCGGAACCGTCAGGTTCGTGGGCGCCGGCTGCCCTTTGAACACGCGGCCGGACAAATCATATTTGGAGCCGTGGCAGGGACAGTAAAAGCCCCCCGGCCAATTCGCACCCAGGTCGGCACCAGCGACCTGATAGGAATTATTGGGCTCGAAAGCGCCCAAGGGCGAACAACCAAGATGCGTGCACACCGCCAACCCCACCCAATACTCGGGATTGCGCGCGCGCGCGGGCCCGCTCGCCTTGATGTAGTCCGGCTGCAGCGAATCGTCGGAATTCGGATCCGACAGCAGCGCATTGTGACCGCCCAATTGATCGACGACCGCCTTGACGCGCCGTACCACAAAAACGGCTTGGCCGCGCCAGACCACCTTCAACATCTGGCCGGCTTCGAGTTTCGATGCATCCACTGCGACGGGAGCACCGAGCGCTTTGGCGCGCGCGCTGGGCTGCCAGGAAGCGAGGAAGGGAACCGCGGCGAAGGCAACGCCTATGGCGCCCGTGCCGACCGTTGCTGCCGTCAACAAACGGCGGCGGCTATGGTCAACCTGGTCACTCATGCAATCGTCCCACGCATTGTTGACAAATCTTCACGCAAACCCCTGTAGCGGTAGAGTTTCCCAAAGAATATTGCGAGCGCATTATACACAGATCAGCCAGGGATCCCTTAAGGCTACACGAGCGATATTACTTGCAGAACACTCGCGTTCTTGTGAATTTCTTGATCAAAGCGGTCGTGATCGGTCTGGCCGTGGCGTTCCTCGTGGTTTGGTGGAACCCCACGCTGTTGGGCGCACACACCGCCGCGGCACCGCCGGCGGGCGCGACACCGATTGCCGCGCAAAACGCGGCAACCAACGCTTCCCTCACCGCGGCGCCGAACGCCTTGAGCACTGGCCAAGCCGGCGCAGCGGCATCGAGCGCGCCCATCGTCATGCAAAGCTTCGCCGATTCGGTGGCGCGCGCGGCGCCGGCGGTGGTGAACATTTACACCGCCCGGGTGGTGAGGGAGCGGACAACGCAGGCGCCCTTCAGTCAATTGTTCGGCGAATATTGGCCGAGCTATCGCCAGCGTATCGAGCGCAGCTTGGGTTCGGGCGTGATCGTCGATGCGCTGGGCACCATCGTGACCAACCAGCATGTCATCGCGGCGGCGGATTCGATCAGGGTGCAGCTCGCGGACGGACGCATTGCCGATGCAACCATTGTCGGCCAGGATCCTGATACGGATCTCGCCATCCTCAATCTTAAGATCGGCAATCTGCCCGTCATGCCCCTGGGCCGCTCGGACACGCTGCGGGTCGGCGACATCGTGCTCGCGATCGGCAATCCCTATGGTTTGAGTCAAACCGTCACGCAAGGCATCGTCAGCGCCACCGGGCGCGGCCAGCTGGGTTTGGCCACTTTCGAGAATTTCATTCAAACCGATGCCGCCATCAACCTCGGCAACTCCGGTGGCGCGCTCATCGACGCGCGCGGCGACCTGGTCGGCATCAACACCGCGATGCTCAATCGCAGCTATGGCGGACCCGAAGGCATCGGCTTTGCGATTCCGGTCAATCTCGTGCGCGGGGTGATGGAGCAGATCTTGAAAAACGGCCGCGTGGTACGCGGCTGGCTGGGCTTCCTGCCGCAGGACTTGTCCGACGAACAAGCCGCGCAACTGGGCACGGCCGGGGGCGGCGTGACCGTGGTGAATATACTGACCAAGAGCCCCGCCTATGAGGCCGGAATGCGGCCCGGCGACTTGGTCATGGCCCTCGGCGGCGAACCCGTGCGCAGCGCCCAGGATCTCGTCGCGCGCGTGTCTTCGCTAAAACCCGGCTCAGGCGTCGAACTCGAGGCCCGCCACGCGCGGCAGAGTTACAAAATCCATCTAACCGTATTGGAGCGTCCGGTTCAGAGGCAATAGCCTTAAGGCTGGACGCTCGCGAATTCAAGGCGTGCGCCGAATCTTCGCGCCCAATTGCTGAAGTTTTTCCTCGATCGCCGCATACCCGCGGTCAATGTGGTAAATGCGTTCGATCTCGGTACGGCCGTCGGCAATCAGCGCCGCCAGCACCAAGCTGGCCGAGGCGCGAAGGTCAGTGGCCATCACCGGCGCGGCCGTCAAGCGCTCGACTCCCTTGATGATGGCGGTATTGCCCTCGAGGCGGATCTCCGCGCCCATGCGGCGCATCTCCAGCATGTGCATGAAGCGATTTTCGAAAACCGTCTCGATGATGGTGCCGACGCCGTTCGCCACGGTGTTGAGCGCGGCGAACTGCGCTTGCATGTCGGTCGGAAAGGCCGGGTACGGCGCGGTGCGCACATCGACCGCGACCGGGCGGCGCCCGCGCATGTCGACTTCGATCCAGGAGTCGCCGACACCGACGCTGGCGCCGGCCTCCTGCAGCTTGCCGATGACGGCATCCAGATGATCCGGCCGGGTATTCTTAACCCGGATATGGCCGCCGGTAATGGCGCCGGCGACCAGATAGGTGCCGGTTTCAATGCGATCCGGCAGCACCTCATAGGCCGTTCCATTCAGACGCGGCACGCCCTCGATGACGATTCTATCGGTTCCCGCGCCCTTGATCCTGGCGCCCATCGCGCAGAGAAAGTTGGCCAAATCCACCACTTCCGGCTCGCGCGCGGCGTTCTCGAGTACCGTTTCCCCATCGGCCAAGGTGGCAGCCATCATGAGGTTCTCGGTGCCGGTGACGGTAACCGTTTCCAGAACCAGCCGCGCCCCTTTGAGGCGTGCAGCGCGGGCCTTGATGTAGCCGTTCTCGATATGAATGTCGGCGCCCATGGCCTGCAGCCCGGCGACGTGGATGTTGACCGGGCGTGCGCCGATCGCGCAGCCGCCGGGCAAGGAAACATCGGCCGCGCCGAACCGCGCCAACAAAGGGCCGAGCACCAGAATCGACGCGCGCATGGTCTTCACCAGTTGATACGGCGCGAAATATTCCTTGATGGTCGAGGCATCGACCTCGATGCGCATCTTTTCATCGATGGTCACTGAAACGCCCATGCGCCCCAGCAACTCGATCATCGTGGTGACATCCTGCAAATGCGGCACGTTCGAGACCGTCACCGGACCATCCGCCAGCAAACAGCCCGCCAAGATCGGCAGCGTGGCATTCTTGGCGCCCGAAATGCGGATCTCGCCCTCGAGCGCAATACCGCCGTGGATCTGCAATTTATCCACGTGCCTGCCCTGCGTATTCGTCCGGCGTATAGACCTGCAGCGCCAGCGCGTGGATCTCGCCACCCACCGCTTTTCCTAAGGTGGAATACACTAATTGGTGCCGCTGCACGGGCCGCTTGCCGGCAAATGCGGGCGCGATCACCACGGCCTCGAAGTGCACATTGTCCTCGCTTGTCACCAGCGCCTGGGCGCCGGCCAAGCCCGCCTCGATCAATTGCGCTACCTGCTGTGGATTCATACCGACACCTCAAATATTGCTCAAGCTTACGCCTCAGGGTGCGAGATTCTGCATCCGCTGTATCATTCAGGGGATGCATCTCGACTACACCGACGAAGATCTCGTCGATCTCGGCCGCCAGGCGCTGACCGTCGAAATCGACGGGTTGCGCGCGCAGCTGCCGCGTCTGGGGACGGATTTTGCACGCGCCTGCCGCATTTGTCTTAACTGCCGCGGCCGCATCGTCGTGACGGGAATGGGAAAGTCGGGCCATATCGGCGGTAAAATCGCCGCCACCCTGGCCAGCACCGGCACGCCCGCGTTCTTCGTGCATCCCGGCGAGGCGAGCCACGGCGATGTCGGCATGATCACACGCGATGACGCGGTGCTGGCGCTATCGAATTCCGGCGAAACCGCCGAAATCCTCACCATCCTGCCGGTGATCAAGCGGTTGGGAGTGCCGTTGATCGCCTTCACCGGAAACGCCGATTCCACCCTGGGACAAATGGCCACCGTGCACCTGGACATCCGCGTGCCGGCGGAAGCCTGTCCGCTCAATCTGGCGCCGACCGCCAGCACCACCGCCGCCCTTGCCGTGGGCGATGCGCTCGCGGTGGCGCTTCTGAAAGCGCGCGGATTCACCGAGGAGGACTTCGCGCGTTCACATCCGGCCGGCGCCCTCGGCCGCCGGCTGTTGTACGTGAAAGACGTGATGCGCACCGGCGTACACGTGCCCAAGGTTCGCGCCGACACCACCTTGGCCGAGGGCCTGTTGGAGGTAACCTCCAAAGGGCTCGGCATGACGGCGATCGTCGATGCCGCTGAGCACGTGCTCGGCGTATTCACGGACGGCGATTTGCGGCGTGCGCTCGATCGTGCTGCGGATTTGCACAGCACCCGCATGGATCAGGTCATGACCCACGGCGCCAAGTCCGTGAGCCCCGCGACTCTGGCCGCCGAGGCGGTGCATCTCATGGAGACGCACCGCATCACCTCGCTGGTGGTGATCGATACGGACGGTAAGATCGTGGGCGCCTTGAACGTGCACGATCTGCTGCGCGCGGGTGTGTTCTGAACGCGCGCAAAGCCACGCCATTCGCCAAAATCCAGCTGCTGATCCTGGATGTCGACGGTGTGCTCACCGACGGGCGGCTGTACTTCGGCAATCGCGGTGAGGCGTTCAAGGTCTTCCATGTCCGCGACGGCCACGGCATCAAACTGCTGATGGCCGCCGGTGTGCGGGTCGCGGCGTTGAGCGGCCGGCGCTCGGCTGCGGCCGCCGCACGCTTGCGCGAACTGCGCGTGCCCACCGTGGTCCAAGGATGCAGCGACAAACTGGCCGCGCTGCTCAAGTTGACGGAGCGCTTCGGATTGGACCCATTGAACTGCGCCTGCATCGTCGATGACACGCCGGACTTGCCGCTGATGTCGGCGGTGGGATTGAGCGCAGCGGTCGCGGATGCGCACCCGATCGTGCTGTCCGCCGCGCATTGGGTCGCGCGTTCGGCAGGCGGCCGCGGCGCGGTGCGCGAATTGTGCGATACCCTGCTGCGCGCCCGCGCCGCGCGACGCTGATGTTTTTTCGCATATTTACCGTATTCGCGGTCGCCGCATTGGCGATCAGCACCTGGATATTGAGCTCGCCGGGCCGCCGCCCATCGAACTTGAGCGCGGCGAAACAGGCGGACTTGCCGGGCTACTTTTTAAAGAACGCCATTCTCACCGACTACAATGAATCGGGCGCACCCAGTATTCGCATCGAAGCTGAACGCATCGATCAGGTCGCGCACAGCAATGAGGTGCAGCTGTACAACGTGCGGGTGAACTATGACGCCCCAGGAGGCCAGACCTGGGTGATGTTCGGCGATACCGCGCATGTGCTGCCGGGAGGCAACATCGTCGATGTGACCGGCAACGTCCGTCTCGAGGGAGAGGCTTCGGATACCGAAGGCACCGCCGTGATTCACACCGATACCATGCGCTACGACGTGGCCCGCTCCCTCGCGACCACCAACAGCGACGTGCGTATCGACTTCGGTGGGCACATCTTGACCGCGCGCGGTCTCATCGCCAATTTGAAAGAGCGCACGGTGCGCCTAGAATCGAAGGTCAATGGCCGCTTTCACCGTTAAGACTCTCCCACTGTTCGCGCTCCTCGCCCCGGCGGTGCTGCTGGGCGCGCCAGCCACGCACGATCCGCAGCTGCCGATCTTGCTGGATGCGCAATCGACCGAAGTCGACCTGCGCACCAACACTGCCGTTTTCAACAAAGTGCGGATCTCGCAAGGCAATATGGCGATAACTGCAGATCAGGGTCACGCCACCCAGACCACGGCTTTGGACTTCGATAACAATCTTTGGATTTTCCGCGGCAACGTAAAAATGACCATGGATCAAGGACTGCTCACCTCCGATGAGGCGCAGATAACATTTGTCAACAAGGTGCTCACCCGGGCGGTGGCCAGCGGCAAGCCGGCCGCGTTCGAACAGGTCATCCCCAAAACCGGCAAGCTGGCCAAGGGCAGGGCAGATCTGATTGATTACGATGT
>DATMKO010000387.1:0-2313 GCA_035571175.1 Steroidobacteraceae bacterium
AGCCGATTTTGGAGAACAGCTTTGTGACGCCGATTGGCTCCTTTTCAGCGGAAGGAATTGTACGGATGCTGGTTGCGTGGATAGCCATTGTTTACTCCCCTCTTTTGTATTCCGGCGGAGTCTTTTGCTCCGAGTTGGAACCTATTTGCTGTCTTACTCCTTGACGCCCGGGGCGCCGCGATAACCACGGCTGCTGACGTTCCGCATAATAAAAATCTGAAATATTGGACGAGGGCCGCTCGGGACCGGGGCCGGTCGCCGTGCGCACGGCTCCAGATCCTTTGAGCGCCCTCGGGCACGCGGTCGGTGTCGTCCGCATCGTGATCGACTTTCGGGCAAGAACCAAGGCCAAACGGCCGTGCCAGCTTCAAAAGATCATCGCGAATCTATCAGCCGCTTGATTGTTTAGCAGCACGACGCGCCGGGTGGTCCCCGATACGCGGTGAGCGGGGGCACGCTGCGGCTACCCGTATCTGGTGGGCCCGATCTGTTGTCCGATAGATCGCTTTCGCGAAAGCTCTCAAATCTCGATCTCGGTGCCAAATTCCACCACTTGCCTCGCGGGCACGCTGAAGAAGGTTGCTGAGCCTTTGGCATTATGCTGTAGAAATGCGAAGAGAGTCTCGCGCCAGACTGCCATACCTGCGACCTTGTCGCTTGGGATGACCGTCTCGCGGCCGACATAATAAGTGATATTTGCGGGATCGATGCCGCATATTTTTCCTTGATCGCAAGCTGCCTGCAATCCTGCTGCGATCGTGATGTTGCTTTCCATGAAGCCGAAGTGGAGAATGACGCGCGTAATACCCTTGATCACTTCAATCACATCCACCCGTTCCTCATCGGTGATACGCGGCGTCTCCTCGATAACGACAGTGAGGAGTATAATACGCTCGTGCATCACGTGATTGTGCCGGATGAATTGCGTCAGCGCGAGTGGCACGCCATTGGCCGCGGATGCAAGAAACACAGCGGTACCGGGCAGTCGCGCCCGGCATCCGCTGGTTGCGGTCTCGATCAGGTCTTCTTCCGGCTGACGCAAGTTGCGGCGGGCGCCCTCGACCAGCTTGGCACCGCTCCGCCAGGTCAGCATCACGAATGCAACCGCGCCCGCGAGCACAAGGGGAAACCAGCCGCCCTCAAGCAGTTTGGTCGAATTCGCGGCAAAGAAGATGCAGTCGATGATAAAAAAGAACCCGTTAACCGGGATGACGACGATCGGATGGTAGCCCCATTGCAGCGCGACCAGCGCCGCAAGCAGCGTGGTGATCGCCATCAGCAATGACACCGCGATCCCATAGGCGCCGGCGAGCGCGTCGGATGTGCCGAAGCCGATCACGGCTCCCAGCGTCGCTACTGCAAGCAGCCAGTTCACAACTGGCACATAGATCTGGCCGATCGTGTGACTGGTCGTGTGCCAAATCTGCATGCGCGGCAGGAAGCCGAGCTGGATCGCCTGCTGCGTCAGGGAAAACACGCCTGAGATAATCGCCTGCGAGGCAATCACCGTGGCGACCGTCGCAAACGCGACGAGCGGATAGTGCGCCCAGTCTGGCGCAAGCTGATAGAACGGATTCTCGAGCGTGCTCGCGTCAGTGATCAGCAGCGCGGCCTGTCCGAAGTAGTTGAGCACGAGCGCAGGCAGGGCAATAGCAAACCATGCGAGTCGGATTGGAACCTGACCAAAGTGTCCCATATCGGCATACATGGCTTCGCCACCGGTTACCGCGAGAAAGGCGGCGCCGAGAATGGCGAAGCTGATGTGGAAATCCTGGTAGATCAGAAAATTGAAGGCATAAAGCGGGCTCACGGCGGCGAGCACATCGGGAGCTCGGACGATGCCGTAGATGCCGAGCAATGCAATCACAAAGAACCAACCGAACATCACCGGCCCGAATATATTGCCGATGAAGCCCGTGCCTTTCCGTTGCATGACGAAAAGCCCGATCAGGATGATGACGGTGAGTGGCATCACAGCAGGCGCCAGCGACGGCGCATCGACTTTCAAGCCTTCAAGGGCGCTGAGCACGGAGATGGCCGGCGTGATGGCGCCGTCACCATAAAGCAACGCCGCACCAACGAGGCCGACGATCAGGAGTTGCGCGCGCCATGTTCCGGGCCGCCCATTCCTGGCAGAGAGCAGCGCCAGTAACGCAACGATCCCGCCTTCGCCGCGGTTGTCGGCGCGCAAAATAAGCAGCGCATATTTAACTGAAATAATCAGGATCAGCGCCCAGAGGATCAGCGACACCACGCCGAGGATCGCCTCATGGGTGAGCGGGCCGGCATGGGTGGCCGCCTTGGCCGCTTCCT
>DATMKO010000388.1:0-9158 GCA_035571175.1 Steroidobacteraceae bacterium
GGCACGCTGGTCGAGCATGGCGTGGTGGTGATCGCGGGCAACAAAATCCAGGCGGTGGGACCGGGTGTGAAAATTCCTGACGGTGCCCAAGTGATCGACCTGGGCGATGCGACCTTGCTGCCGGGTTTGATCGACGCCCACGTGCATCTCTCCGAGGTGTCGAGCGACAATTGGTACGAAGATTTCTATCACGGCATCATGCGTTTCCCGGCGGAGCAGGCGCTGTATGGTGCGCATTACGCCAAGGCGACTCTCGAGGCCGGCATCACCACGGTGCGCGATGTGGGCTCCGACGACTACATCGCGCTGGGTTTACGCAACGCGATCAAAGCGGGCGTCATTCCCGGGCCGCGCATGCTGGTGTCGAATTACGCGGTGGGCTCCACCGGCGGCCATGCCGATCAGGGCCCGGTGCCGCCGCAGACAATTGCGGTGGCCGGTCCCATCCGCGGCGTTTGCAACGGGCCCGAGGAGTGTCGCGAGGCCGTTCGTTACCAGATCAAGTACGGCGCGGACGTCATCAAGTTCATGCCGTCCGGCGGAGTGCTGTCGCTGTCCGACCCGGTGGACAATGTGCAGCTGACGCAGGAAGAAATGAATGCCATCGTCTCCGAAGCGCACTCCTGGAATCGCAAGGTGGCCGCGCATTGTCACGGCGATCGGGCCGCCAAAATGGCGATCGCCGCAGGCGTCGATTCGATCGAGCACGGCAGTTTCTTGAAGGACGATACGCTGGCGGAGATGAAGAGAAAGCACGTCTACCTGGTGGCGACGCTTTTCGCCGGCGTGTGGGTCGGCGAAAGACTGGACAAATTTCCTCCCGCCATCGCCTTAAAGGCCCGCGCCGCGGCGGCGCAGGCTCAGCAGATGTTCCAGCATGCAGTCAAAATCGGCGTGCCGCTTGCCATGGGGACGGATGCCGGCGTCGAGCCGCACGGCCTGAATGCGCGCGAATTTTCGCTGATGGTCAAAAACGGCTTGCCGCCGGCCAAGGCGCTGATGGCAGGCACGGCTGGCGGCGCCGACTTGCTCGGCATCGCCGATCAGACCGGCACGCTGCAGGCGGGAAAATCTGCGGACATCGTGGCCGTTCCCGGCAATCCCTTGAAAGACATGGCGGCCACCGAACATCCGCTGTTCGTCATGAAGGAAGGCATCATTTATCGCAATGATGTGTCGGCCGCGGCGGCGCATTAAGCCGGTTGGAGTGCAGGGGGCCGCTGGCGAGTGCTAAGCGGCCCCGTTGAGGTGCCACATCGTCATTGTTTCACTCGCCGTGTAAATGATTGACGAGCAGGGTTCCCAAAAGTTCCTCCGCGCCGTTCCAGAGAACTTGAATCCCAATGCAGAACAAGAGAAAAGCTGACAGCCGCACCACGATGGTGGTACCGGTGGGGCCGATCAAATCCGCGAGGCGCCCCGAGTATCTATAGAAGCCATAGATCAGCACCGACAGCAGCACGCTGGCCGCCAAGGTCTCGACGAAGAATTCGAGCGTGGCGGCATGCAAGCCGGTGGGCCGGCCAGCCCCCAGGGAAATCGCGACCGAGATCGTGCCGGGGCCGGTGGTCAAGGGCATGGTGAGCGGGTAGAAGGCCAGCCGGCTGGGATGCACATCGACGGAACGCGGGCTGGGAGTTTCGCTGCGGCGCTGCGCCGTGGCGTCCGGCGCGTTCAACATGCGCCAGCCCGCCGCCGCGACGATGATGCCGCCGGAGACCCGCAGCACGGGAATCGAGACGCCGAAGAACTCCAGCACGTACGCGCCCACGTACAACGATGCCGCGACTATCGCCAAGGAATAAATCGATACCCAGCGCGCCACCGACGCCCTGACGGAAGGTTCCAATTCCTCGGTTGCGCCGAAGAAGATGAACGCCCCCGACAGCGGGTTGACGATCGAGAACAGCGCGGTGAACGCCAGCAGAAACGTCGTCAATTGAACTCCCAAAGTCGGGCATTCTAGCGAATACGCGCGTTCTCGCGAATGGCGGCGCCTAAGAATTGGGTCAAGCCCGGCGCAAATCTGTCGATGGTCTCGGCAAATCGGCTGTCGTTCTCGTACATCTGCGCCAGCGCGCAATGCAGCGAGGCGCTGCACGGGTAAAACCAGCGATCGATGTACTGCCGATGGCGCTCGGCGAGGTCCAACACCGATTGATCTTCGGAAGGCTTGCCGGCCTGCAGCGCCGCCGCGGCGGCCGTGAAAATGGCGGTCTGCTCGGCGCTCACGCGTTTCCAGTCGGCGGCGCTGAACTTTGAGGTGCGCTTCTTGGACGTGGCGTACGCTTGCGTGTCGCCCCAGCGCTGCTTGGCTTCCGCTTCGTACTTGGAGGAATCGAATCCCTCGAAAAGCTCTTTGGCGTTCATGGTGTTCTCCGTTGGGTCTTCGAGCATGGCAAGCGCTGCGTCCACGGCGCGGATCATGGCCGCTGTGGTTTGCGCGCGGCTCACAAGCCACGAGCGCTGCTTCGTAAGCGCGCGCACATGATCGAAGCCGGGGTCGTCGAGCGCGCGCCGGATTTCTTCGAGCGGCAGCCCAAGCTCGCGGCCGATGCATATTTGCTGCAGGCGCAGCAGCTCAGCTTCGCCATACAAGCGATAGCCGGCTGCGGTTCGGCGCTGCGGCACCAGCAATCCGATCTCATCGTAATGGTGCAGCGTGCGCACCGAGACCCCCGCGATCTGGGCGGCCTCCTTCACTCGATAGCAGCGTTTGGGCTTCATAGCCGATAGTCTGAAGCCTGCCGTTGGGGCAGAGTCAAGCGCGCGAGCGGCGGGCAAGATATGCGCCGGTGAGTGCGCCGATGAGCTTGAGCAGCATGCTCACGGCGATGCCGAGTGTGAAAAACCCCGCGAACAGCACGATGGCGCCGTCGAAGAAGGCATAGAAGAACACCAGCAGCGCGCCGAAGGCATAGGCGTTGCGCGGCGGATTGCGCCGGGCGAAGAACCAAGCGGCAGTAAGCATCATTGCCGTGCCGACAATGCGCGTCGACCAGCGCGCCATGGGCACCGCCGCCTGCTCGTAAAAAGCCTCGGCATGCCCGGGTTCGAAGATCGCTCCCCAGGCGTACAGCGCGCCGAAGGCGATCAGCACATCGATGATGAAGATCAATGCGCCAAGTCCGGCAGCTTTGGCGAAATCAATGGGCCGCATGACTCCTCGCTCAAGTCGCTTCGAGCACCGCCTTGACCAAGGCCTGCGTTGAATAGCCAAGGCTTTCCGGCGTCAATCCTAGGCGGACGATGATCAATTGACGAGATCGAATGACGGCGATGCTCTGACCGTCGTGGCCCGACAGCCAAAAGGTGTCTGCCGGGATGCCAAACGCCGCGTCGGGATTTACGCCCGGGGCCGTCGCATCGGATCCCCACAGCCACACCTGACCGTGACCGTACTGGCCGCCCGATGCCGCCACCGGCGTCGCCATCATCGCGACATATCCTGAAGGCAGCAGCTGTTGCCCCTGCCAAACGCCCTCTTGCAGCAGCAGCTGCGCATACCTCGCCCAATCCCGCGCCGTGGCGTACATATAAGAAGAGCCGACCAGGGTGCCGTGTTCGTCCAACTCCAGGGTCGCGCTCGACATCCCCAGCGGCTTGAACAGCCGCTCTTTTGCAAACGCCTCGCCGTCGCCGCCCGCGGCATCCTGCATGATGCGCGAGAGAATCAGCGCGGTGCCGCTGGAATAGCTCCACAGTTCTCCGATCCCGTGAGCAAGCGGCTGGGCGCGCGCAAATCCCGCCATGTCGGGCTGCAGGTACAGCATGCTGGTGACGTCGGACACCGAGCCGTAGGCTTCATTGAACTTGAGGCCGCTCGACATGGCGAGCAGGTCCGCGACCCGGATGCGATCGCGGCCGTCGCCTGCGTGCGCCGGCCAGAATCCCGCCTGATCCAGCGACAGCTTGCCGTCCTTCACCAGCATGCCGATGAGGCCCGCCATCACCGTCTTGGTCATCGACCAGCCGAGCAGCGGCGTGCCCGCGCTGAAACCGCTCGCATAGCGCTCCGCCACGATTCGGCCGTGATCGACCACGAGCAGGGCGCGCGCGCCGGGACCGGCGAGCTGATCGTTGGCAAGAATGCGATCAATCGCCGCATGGGTTTCCACGCCGCTGCCGTCCGGCCAGAGAGACGCGGACTCAAGTTGCGGCCGCACATCGCCGGTCGCTGCGTCGCTGACCGCGGCGAGCCTGCCGTCCGGCACCACGGTGCAGCCCTTGCCCGGCCGCGCGATCGCGATTCCGTCGCCGATGAATCCCAGAAATCCCGCTCGCACCACGCCGTGCTCGCGATCGACCGACACCCGCATGAGACGCAGCAGGGCGATGCCGGGTGCCTGCACATCGACGCGCAACACTTCTTCAGGGTCGCGGGCGGCGAGAAACACATTCGAACAAACGATCTTGGCGGAGTAGTTGGCGCCGACACGCAGCAGCTCCGGCGGCATCTGCCACAGGATGAGCGTCAGCACGATGATCAGCGCCACGAGCGCCGCGGCGGTTCTGCGAAGGATTTTCATTTTTTACTTACCAGGTGAGCTCGGCCATCAGGGCCGCGTAGAGGTTGATGCCGTCCCACAAATTCTGCAGCCGCAGGTTTTCATTTGCGGCATGCTGGTTGTTGTCGTGATTGACGATGGGCACACCGATGATGGGCGCGTCGAATACGTCGGCGAACAGGTACAGCGGCACGCTGCCGCCCATCATGGGCACAACCACCACCGGCGCCCCGGCCGCATTGCTGGCGGCGCCGATCACCGCCTTGGCCGCGGGCGAGGACATGTCGGAGCGCAGGCCCGGATAGCCGGAATCCCACTCGAGCCTTACCAAGCGTGCAGAACTTGAGCGAGTCGCAGCGTCGGGTTCGGCACCGACAATGGTCCAGCCGCGGGCCGTCAAGAAATGTTCGACGGCTGCCTTCACGGCGGCGGGCGTTTGATCCGGCACCAATCGAAAATCCATCGATATCACGGCGTTGATGGGAATGGCATTGGCCGCGGCGTCGCCGACCTGGCCCGACCTTATGCCGCGGATATTGAGCGCCGGACGCATGATGCTGGCCGCCAAATTCTCACTGCCTTCGGGTTTTGCGATTCCGAACTCGCGCTTCAGTTCATCCTCGACGGGCGGCATAGCGCGCAGCGCATTTTGCTCCTCGGGAGTGAGGGCGCGCACCTGATCGGCAAAGCCGGGAATCAAGATTCTGCCGTTGTCATCGCGCATCTGCGCGATCAGCGCCGCCGCCAGCGCGGCGGGATTCGGCACCCAGTTGCCATAGTGGCCGTCATGCAGGGCGCGGACGGGTCCATAGATGGTGGCTTGCAAACCCATGGTGCCGCGCGCGCCGAAATAAATCACCGGCCGGCGCGTTTGATGGACTGGTCCGTCGCCGATGAGGAACAAGTCCGTCGCGAGAGTTTTTTGATTGTCGCGCAGCACTTTTCCCAAGTGCTCGGAGCCGGCTTCCTCTTCGCCCTCCCAGAGAACCTTGATGTTCACGGACGGCGCGGTGTGCGTGGCGGTGAGCGCATCGAATGCCGCCAGAAACGCGACGATGGAAGCCTTGTCGTCGCTCGCGGCGCGGCCGAAAAGCCGCCACTCCGGATCGAAGGACGATGCTCGGCGCCAGTCGACGTCCTTGCTGCGGTCGGTCAGCGCATTGCTGCGCATCACCGGCACAAAAGGATCCGAGCTCCATTGCGACGGCGTCACCGGCTGACCGTCATAGTGGGCATAGAACACCACGGTGCGTTTGGCATTGGGAACCTTGAGAGCGCCAAACACCGCCGGTGGAAAGCCCGGCGCGGTGGGCAGCGCCGCGACCTCGAAGCCGCGCTTTTTGAGCGCTTGCTCGAGCGCGCCGGCCATCGCGAGCAGTCCTTGCGGATCCGCCGCCACGCTTTTCAGGCGCGTAAGTTCGTCGAGCTGCCCCACGATGGCGGCCTCATGATCGAGGCGGTAGCGCTCGACCCGGGATTTGAGGTCCGCAGCGTTGACCTGCAGCGCCAGTATGAAAACGTAAGCGCCGCAGGCGGCGCGGGTAATCCACTGCATGTTTTTCCTAAATTCCCCGGGGCGTGGCTTTAGGCAGTTTAACCTGCGGCGCTGGACGTGGACCCAAGATTTGTCCGAAGATGGGCCATGAACGCCAGTCTTAAATCCGTACCGGGCCCGGAAGCCCAGCAGCGCGCCAGAGTCGATCTCGCGGCGTGCTATCGATTGGCGGCGCACTTCGGATTCAACGAAGGCATCGACAATCATTTGACGGTGCTGGTGCCGGGCTTTACCGATAGGTTTTATCTCGCGCCGTTCGGCTTGCACTGGTCGGAGGTGAAGGCCAGCGATTTGCTCATCCTCGACTTTGCCGGCCGCTTGCTGAGCGGGCAGGGGCTGGTCGAACCCACCGCCAAATTCATTCACGCGCCGGTGCATCGGCTATCGCCGCACGGCAACTGCGTGCTGCACACCCACATGCCGTATGCCACCGCGCTCAGCATGCTGGAGAATCCGCGTCTGGAAATGGCGGTGCAAAGCGCGCTCATCTTCCACGATGACATCGCCTACGACACGAACTACAACGGCCTCGCCTACGATGAGTCCGAGGGCGAGCGCCTGGCCTTGGCGCTCGGCGCCAAATCGGTGCTGCTGATGGGCAATCACGGGGCGCTGATTGTCGGGCGAACGCTGCCGCAGGCTTTCGAGAGGCTGTATTTTCTCGAGCGCGCGGCCCAAGCGCAGGTGCTGGCGATGTCCACCGGCAGGCCATTGCGGCCGATTCCCGATGCCGTCATTGAGCGCGCCTGCGCGCAGATGCAAGGCGGCGGCGCCGTCGGCGGCTTCGAACGTGAAGAACTGCACTTCGATGCGCTGAAGCGCATGCTCGATCGCGCCGGCATGGATTACGCGAGCTGAGCTCACCTGCACCCAAGGCCCTTGATCCGCTGCGCGCGGCGCGCAGTCCGCTGGTCTTGATGCTGGCGGCGATGGTGTTCATCAATTACGTGGATCGCGGCGCCATGCCCACGGCCGCGCCCTTGCTGCGGCTTGATTTGCACTTCAGCGACACCCAGATGGGAATCCTGCTGTCGGCGTTTTTCTGGACCTACGCCGTCATGCAAATACCCATCGGCCTGCTGGCGGAGCGCTTCGGTGCGCATCGCGTGCTGGCGGTCGGGCTTGCGGTGTGGGCGTCGGCCACCATGCTGGTGGGCTTCGCGCATTCATTCACGGTTCTTTTGCTGCTCAGGCTGATGCTCGGTCTCGGCGAAAGCGCCGGTTTTCCCTGCGCATCCAAGATCCTGGCATCCGTGGTGCCGCCCAAAGGGTTGGGTCTGGCGAACGGCATCGTGGCTTTTGCCTATCTCTTCGGTCCTGCCGTGGGCCTGTATGCCGGCGGCCTGTTGATGTCGCAATACGGCTGGCGCTCGGCGTTCTTTGTCTTCGGCGCGCTGTCGCTGCTATGGCTGTGGCCGTGGTCGCGCGTCGCTCGTCATGTGCCCGCGCACTCGGCTGCGGACGCGGCGGATTCGCCGCGGTTCTGGACGGTGCTCAAGAATCCGGCGATGTGGGGCACGGGCTTGGGATTATTTTCGATCAACTATGTGTTTTATTTCATGCTGACCTGGCTGCCCTCGTATCTTGTGCGGGCGCGCGGTTTCTCGATGGTGGAAATGGCGCAGGTCGCCGGCTTGTCGTACGTCGTCAACGCGCTGTCGGCGCTGGCGGGAGGCTGGGCGATTGATCGCTACATCAGGCGCGGCGGCTCGAACAGCGTGGCTTACAAGGCGGTCCTCGCCGTGGCGCATGTCGGGTCCGTGCTGTGCATGCTCTCCATGGCCATGGGATCCAAGCCCGTGGCGCTCGCCGCCATGTTTATGTTCCAAGTGGTGTGCGGCGCTTCCTCGCCCTGTGTATTCGCCGTGAGCCAGATCCTCGCCGGCCCGCGCGCGGCGGGCCGCTGGGTCGGCATCCAGAATACCTGCGGCAGCCTCGCGGGCGTGGTGGCGCCCGCGCTCACCGGCTTCATCGTCGATCGCACCCATTCCTTCACCAATGCGTTTCTGGTTTCGGCGGCGATGAGCCTCCTTGGCCTGGTCGGCTGGGTGTGGATGCTGCCGACACTGACCGAACTGCCGTGGAAGAAACTGGGCGCGCGCCGCGCCGCGCCCGCCTTAACTTAATCCGCGCGAGCCCCATGCGGGCCGCCAGTCGGGCGATTTTCAGCGCTTTAAGCAAAATCCCGTGTCGCTCGCCGCTTACGTCGGCGGGCCGCGACATGCCCTAACGCAGGGCACGTCCGTACCATGTGGGCATATACATCGAATGTGGGTGACGCGTGACTACCAACCTGACTTATGCCGCAGAGGCTGCATCGAGCAAAACGCTCGAGGCGCTGGCGCAGGTCATTCGCGCGCTCGCGCCCGAAGTTTCCGCGGTGTCGTTTCACGATTTCGCCGCCGATACCCTGTGGTTGAGCGAGGATTTCCTGCTGCCCGAGGATCATCAGCTGGTGGAAGATTCCTTGACGAACACCAAGGTCGGAGACATGGAGGCCACTTACGCCGAGCGCGAAGACGGCCATTATTCGGTTTCAATTCCGGTGCGCGACTCGAGCGGCGCCATCAACGGCGCGGTGCGCCTGAGCATCGATTCAGGCATCGTGGATACGCGAACCAGCGAGCCGCTGGAGCAAAGACTGACTCCGGTGTTCACCTGCCTGGCCGCGGAATTCGAACGGCGCCAGGCATTCCCATTAATGTTGAGAGAGGACACTCAAGTGGAGAAGCAGATCGAGCTCGCCCTGCACGCGGAGCGTTTTGAACTATTTTTGCAGCCGATTTGTTCTCTGCACGACGATGCGGTCATGGCGCACTACGAAGTGCTGCTGCGTCTGCGAACGCCCGACGGTAACTTGGTTGCGCCGAAGGAATTCCTGGCGCGGGCGGCGCAGCAGCGCCTCATGCCCAACATCGATCGCTGGGTGGTGCGCACGCTGCTGGTGTGGCTCACCAACAACCGCAAGCTGTGGGCACGGGTGCCGGCGGTGTTCTCGATCAATCTCTCGGCGCAGTCGATGACGGACGACAACTTCATCAGCTATGTGGAATCCTGCGTGAAGAAAAGCGGCCTGCCGCCGCAGGCGCTGTGTT
>DATMKO010000389.1:0-7255 GCA_035571175.1 Steroidobacteraceae bacterium
ACTGCCGGCATTGCCGCCGACCTGGAAGATCGACTGTGCCAGACCGTGCTGGCCGCCCGACGCGAGACGCGCGATGCGCGAGGATTCGGGATGAAAGATCGAAGAACCTGCGCCGATCAATGCCGCCGCCGCCAGCACACTGATGTAATTCGGCGCGAACGCCAGGGTCACCATGCCGATCAACGTGAAGCACATACCCACGCTCAGCGAGTAGGGCTGCGGGCGCTTGTCGGTATAAGCGCCGATGAGGGGCTGCAGCAGCGAGGCGCAGATCTGATAGGTCAACGTAATCGCGCCGATCTGCGCGAAGCTCAAGTGGAATTCCCCTTTGAGCAGCGGATAAATGGAAATGATCAACGACTGCATCATGTCATTGAGGAAGTGCGAGAAGCTGATGGCGCCCAGCACGTTGAAGCGCGGCTGCATCGCTGCGATGTCTCGGGGATCTGCCGTTAAACTTTTGGCCATGCCTTGTGTTCTCCAGTGTCTACGGTACTAGTAAGATCGTTGCCTGTCCTGAGAGAATGCGGCGATGAAACGATTCGAGCCGTTCGCCTTTTTGAGCGATCTTGCTTCCCGCTGGGATGTACTGGCATTCATCGTCGTCATCGGCCTGATCGTGTTCCTGGGCGAGACCTCGCGCGGCCTGTTTGCGCCATTGACGCAGCTTGAAGTCTCGCCGCTTTCGCTCGATCCTTCGCATCTGCCGGAGTACGCCGCGCGCACCACATTTCGCATGTTCGCGGCCCTGGTGCTATCGCTGGCCTTCACCCTGACCTATGCCACTTGGGCGGCCAAGAGCGAGCGGGCGGGCAGACTGCTGGTACCCATTCTGGATATCCTTCAATCGGTCCCGATTCTAGGTTTCATTTCCGTGACAGTCGTGTTTTTCATGTCGCTCGCCCCGGGACGGGTTCTCGGCGCGGAATTCGCGGCAATCTTCGCCATATTCACCAGTCAGGCATGGAATATGGCATTCAGCTTTTACCAGTCCCTGCGCACGATTCCCATCGAACTCTCGGAAGCGGCGGAATCGTTCCGCCTATCGCCCTGGATGCGCTTCTGGCAGCTGGAGGTGCCGTTCGGCATGCCGGCGCTCATTTGGAACATGATGATGTCGATGTCGGGTGGTTGGTTCTTTGTGGTTGCCTCCGAATCGATCAGTGTCGGCCATACCACGGTGGCGCTGCCGGGTATCGGATCGTACATAGCGCTCGCCATCGGCCAGAAGAATCTGGTGGCGATCGGTTGGGCAATCGCCACCATGCTGATCGTGATTTTGCTGTACGACCAGCTGCTGTTTCGGCCCTTGGTGGCCTGGGTGGACCGATTCCGCGTCGAATCGGACCCCGGGGTGCGGGTGCCCGACTCCTGGGCGCTGACCATGATGCGACGTTCGCGCTTGATTCAGGCGGCCACCGTCGCCTTTCACGCCGGTGTGCTGTGGACCAGCCGCGCCGTGAAACGCAGCGATGCGCCGGACCCGGAAGTATCGGCCAGGCCGAAGCGAAGTCTCGATATCCTGTGGGTCTCGCTGATCATTGCCGCGGTCGTACTCGGCCTCTGGCACATCGTCCTGGTGCTCATCAAGAACACGCCGCTGAGCGAAGCGCTGCAGGTCTCGGGTCTGGCGACGCTGACCATGCTGCGGGTGTTCATTCTGATCGCGCTTGCGAGCCTCATCTGGGTGCCGATCGGCGTGTGGGTGGGCATGCGTCCGCGCGCGGCGCAAATCGTTCAGCCGATCGCGCAGTTCATGGCGGCGTTTCCGGCCAATCTATTGTTTCCCATCGCGGTGTTTGGAATCGTAAGATGGAAACTGAATCCGGACGTTTGGCTCAGTCCCCTGATGATATTGGGCACGCAGTGGTACATTCTCTTCAACGTCATTGCCGGCGCATCGTCCATACCCGCGGAGATGCGTTATGCCGCGGCGAATTTCGGAGTCACGGGTTGGCTGTGGTGGCGCAAAGTGGCGTTGCCGGCGATTCTGCCGTTCTACGTGACCGGCGCCATCACCGCGTCGGGCGGCTCCTGGAATGCCGCGATCGTCGCCGAATTGGCCACCTGGGGAGACACTCAAATCCAGGCGCGAGGCTTGGGCTCCTACATTGCGGAGGCGACCACGGCCGGGGATTTTCATCGCATTGTTTTGGGGATAGGCACCATGAGCCTGTTCGTCGTCATCATCAATAGGCTGTTCTGGCGACCCTTGTATTACTACGCCGAGCGCAAATATCGCCTTACCTAACGGAATTTCTGTCATGAACGACTCGCCGCTACTGCAATGCACTGATGTGCGCAAGGCATTCCCGAAGCCGGATGGCGCGGAACTGTTGGTATTGGAGGGCATGAATCTCGAGTTGCGAGCAGGACAGATCGTCGGCCTCTTGGGGCGATCCGGTTCTGGCAAGTCGACATTGCTGCGCCTGATCGCGGGACTTGCCGAACCCAGCGCGGGCGGCCTTCAGTACCTCGGAAAGCCGATTGCCGGTCCTGCGCCGGGCATCGCCATGGTGTTCCAGAGTTTTGCGCTGTTTCCGTGGCTCACCGTCTTTGAAAACGTTGCGCTGGGACTGGAGGCACAGCGGATGTCCAGGGCGGAAATTCGCACCCGATCATTGGCCGCGATCGATCTGATTGGGTTGGACGGGTTCGAGTCCGCCTATCCGCGCGAGCTTTCCGGCGGCATGCGTCAGCGCGTGGGATTCGCCAGGGCGCTGGTGGTGCATCCGAATATTCTGCTGATGGACGAACCGTTCTCCGCACTCGACGTGTTGACCGCGGAGACGCTGCGAACCGATTTCCTGGATCTATGGGCCGAAGGCCGGATGCCCATCAAGGGCGTGATTCTCGTCACGCACAACATCGAAGAGGCAGTATTGATGTGCGACCGGGTCTTGGTATTCGGCAGCAACCCCGGCAGGATCTTAAGTGAAATCAAGGTGTCCCTGCCGCAGCCGCGCAACCGCCTGGATCCGAGCTTTCGCGAGCTGGTGGAGCGCATTTATGTCGAAATGACCGCGCGCCCGAAGGGCCCGGTCGCCGGCAGGCAGGAGCGCTTCCCGGGATTGGGGATAGGCAGCGAACTGCCTCACGTCTCCTCGAACCTGCTCGCGGGCCTGATGGAAGCCGTTGCGGCAGCGCCATTCAACGGCAAGGCCGATTTGCCCGAAATCGGCTCGGATCTGCAAATGGAGATCGACGAACTGTTCCCGGTCGCTGAAACCTTGCAGATGCTGCGTTTTGCCGAATTGGAGGGCGGCGACTTGAAGCTCACGGAGGATGGACTGGCCTTTGCGCACGCCTCACTCGATGAGCGGAAGCGGATTTTCTTGCGCCATTTGCTCAACTACGTGCCTCTGGCAGCCCATATTCGCCGGGTATTGGATGAGCGCGCGTCGCATTCGGCGCGAAAAAGCCGCTTTATCGACGAATTGGAGGACTTCATGAGCGAGGAGGCGGCGGAGAAGAGCCTGCGCGCCGCGGTGAGCTGGGGCAGATATGCCGAGGCCTTTGCCTACGATGACGAGAATGCCATGTTCAGCCTCGAGAATCCGACTTAAAATGGCTGCCATGACCGACACGGCGCTCTATTTGAATCTGCATGTTCCGCCGGACGAAATGGTTAAGTACATACAGGATCTGATGACGCTGCCGCATGGCGAGATCGCGGCGAGTTCCGCGATGACCTTGGCGCAGCGTCATTGGGGCGGCGACACGCCGCTGGCGCGCGCCGCTCTGTTGCGCTGGGGCGCGCTCAACCTGGCCTTCAAGGACAAGCGCTTGGAGACCTGGACCGTGGTTCGCGAACACGATCGCATCCAAGTGCCCGCGGCGTTGGTGGCGGCCGCGGGCATCGCGCCGTTGGTTCTCGACAACGAGCGGGCGGTTTTTGACATCCCTGCTCTTCTGGATGCCACCCTGGATTTTCAACCGCCAGCGGGTCAGGCCTAGCTGTCCATGAAACGCGCTGCCGTGCAAGCGCCGGAGCCGCGCTTTGGCGTACTGCGCACCATTGCGCTTTACAAGATCGTGAAAGTGGTGCTGCTGCTCGCGGTGGCCTACGGCGAGTTACGGCTGCGCGACGCATCGCTCGCGGCGAAGCTCTTGTCATGGGCCCAGGCGCGGCCGTACGGCTTGGAGCATCGCATAGTCACGCAACTGCTGGAGTGGTTCGGCGGCTTGAGCGTGCCGCGAATCAATGCCCTGCGGATCGTGACGCTGGCGTACGCGGCGGTATTCGCCGTCGAGGGCGTGGGTTTGTGGATGCAAAAGCGTTGGGCTGAATGGCTGACCACGATCATCACGGCTTCGCTGATCCCGCTGGAGGCCTGGGAATTGGCCTTGAGACCCACCATCGGCAAGGCCTTGATCATTCTTACCAACATCGCCGTCGTTGCCTACCTCGTGTGGCATGTGCGCCGAACGAGGAAAAAAGTAACCCAGCGGTCCGCATAACTTAAGATCGCCGGGCCGCACGCCCACGGCAGCGCGTTTGTGAAATGATCTTCATCTCGGTGTACAGGCGTGGATCGGGCGTATTCTTCGCCACGAACCCGTACCACCCGTTTGGAGATTCTATGACTAAGTCCGGAACCCTGATCATCACCGCATTGTTGACCGTTGGCTTGGCCGCCGCGTCGATGGCCGCCGATGCGCCGAAGTCCGCTACGCCGGTGGCTGCCGATACCAGCACCGCCGCCCCCGCACCTGCAACCAAGTCGAAGAGCAGCAAGAGCTCCAAGAGCAGCAAAAGCTCGAAGAGCGGCACCAGCGGCAAGAGCTCCAAGAGCAGCAAGAGCTCGAAGAGCACGAAACCCGCAGCTGCCCCTGCGACAACCAAGTAAGATTATTGGTATAAGTCCCCGACCGCTTCACGGCGGCCGGGGCTTTTTTTTGGGTTTGCGGCGGCGATCAATTAGGGCGGGCACATGGATCTTGTTGTTGCTTTAAAAGCCTTGATTCTCGGGGTGGTCGAGGGATTGACGGAATTCCTGCCGGTGTCGAGCACCGGACACTTGATCGTCGTCGGCAGCCTGCTCGATTGGAATGATGAGAAGGGCGAACTGTTCGAAATCGTGATTCAGTTTGCCGCCATCCTGGCGGTTTGCTGGCAGTACCGGCAGCGGCTGTGGAAGGTGGTCGCGACGCTGCCGCGCGATGCAAAATCACAGCGTTTCACGGTGAATCTGGTGCTCGCGTTTTTGCCGGCGGCCGTGCTTGGCGTGATATTCATAAATACCATCAAGAAATATCTGTTCGCACCCGTGCCGGTGGCAAGCGCCTTCATCGTCGGCGGTATCCTCATCCTCTGGATAGAGAGCCGCAAGCGCGCCGCGCGCATCGACAACGTCGACGCCATCAAGCCGGCGGACGCCATTTGGATCGGCTTTGCGCAAGTGCTGTCCATGATTCCGGGCACCTCGCGCTCCGGCGCCACCATCATGGGCGGGCTGCTGCGCAGCTTGTCGCGGCCCGCCGCCACCGAGTTCTCGTTCTTCCTGGCGATACCCACCATATTCGGCGCCACGGTGTTCTCGCTGTACAAGGCGCGAAACTCGATCAACTTCGATGATCTTGCGGTTATCGGCGTCGGCTCGATCGCCGCTTTCGCGAGCGCGGCTTTCGCGGTGCGGGCATTGCTACGCTATGTCAGCGGCCACAATTTCAAGGTGTTCGCCTGGTATCGGATTGCGTTCGGATTCGTGATTCTCGGCACCTGGTACTTCGGATGGGTCAAGTGGTGAAAGCTCGCGAGTAAACGATGTTCAGTCTCACCAGCAACGCAGGCCAAGCCTTCGATATCGCCCACCTCATTCAGATCGCACTGACGCCTATTTTCTTGATCTCCGCGATCGGCGTGATACTCAATGTATTGACCAACCGCCTTTCGCGCATCGTGGATCGGGCGCGCATCATGGAAGACCAACTATGCCGCCCCGACTACCGGCCGCTCGACGGCCGCGATCTGCACCTGGCGCTCGGCGTGCTGGCGCGGCGCGCCCGCTACATCAACGCGGCGATTGCATTCATCACGGTCTCCGCGCTGTTCATTGCGCTGGTCGTGGTGATGCTGTTCGTCAATGCGTTTCTGCGCTGGGAGCTAGCGGCATTCATTGCCTGCATGTTCATATTGTCGATGCTGTCGCTGGCGGCGGCACTGTCGACTTTCCTGGTCGAAGTGCGCATAGCGACCAGGGCTTTGCGCATCGGCATCGAAGCGGCGTCGCATCAGGGCGAGTGAGCGGTCCCATCAACGCGCATGAGGCGCTTCGCGCACGGCGATCGGCACGTTGCACAGGTCAATGCGCCCGGCCGGAACCTTGAAGAACTCCTCCGGCCGATTGCGGCGCGATTCGATCAGCGCCTTGAATGTCGCAGTATCGGTGCGAATCACCTGCAGATCGGATCGCTCCGCCGCCGGCACGTCGGCCGCAACGCGGATGGACTTGATCGGCAGCGGCGATTGGGTCTTTGAATAGAAACCCATCTCCAAACTGCCGCGCGGCAATGCGGAGAGCAATTCAATGCCTTTGACGACCCGGCCAACCAGCGCCACATTGCGGTCCAGATGCCGCGGCGCATGGCCGATGACCACATACATCTCGGCGCCGCTGCCGCTGTCGGCAGCCAAATCGCGCCCCACGCCCACCATAGCGTAGCAATGCGCGAGCCAAGCCCGGTGCAGGGCCAGCGAGCGCGCAACCGGAAAGCCGTCGGAAAAACCAACTTCGGGCGCGTACACATCGCCATCCGGCAGAGTTGCAAAGCTCATGTGTTCAGGGATGGGAAAATCGAATTCCGGTGCGACTTTGCCGATGCCGGCCGGTACCGGATGCCGATGTTCCGGGTCGCCCCATTGCGCGACGTAGTTGTCCTGTTCCCGGATGACCGCGAGCCCATTGAAATAGCCGGCCCGGGCAAGCGTTTTGATGTTATTGACATGCAGCGGCGCGAATGCAGGGGCCAGTTCGATCACCACACGGCCCGTGGGCAATTCGACGTACAAGGTATTGTTTATATCGAGCGGTCGCCAGTCCGCCGGGCTCGACGCAGCCAAAACCTCGCCCATGGTCGGCTGATTGGCGGATAGCGCGGGCTGTGATAAAAAAACCAGCGCGCACGGGATTAAATACTTAAAATCGCAGCCCATGCATCGATTATTGCACAACTCGGCAACCAGCCGCCCGGGGAGCGAAATGCGTCAGATATTCATCTTAAGCCTGACGTTGTTGGTTGCCGCGGTAAACAT
>DATMKO010000390.1:0-2771 GCA_035571175.1 Steroidobacteraceae bacterium
CCGGAAATTCTGGGCATGCTGATCCGCGAGCAGTTCGGTGGGAGCCATTAGCGCGATTTGGCGGCCCATCTGAATTGCTTGAGTCGCGGCCAAGGCCGCGACCAGGGTCTTGCCGCAGCCCACATCGCCCTGCACCAAGCGCAACATCGGCTTTGCGAGCTGCAAATCGTGTTCGATCTCGACCAGCACCCGCTGCTGCGCCTGCGTCATGCGAAATGGCAGCGCGGCGAGAAGGCTGGCCTTGAGCGTACCTGTGGAGCGTAGCGGCCAACCTGGATCGCTTTGAATGCGCTGTCGCAACAGCTTGAGCGACAGCTGATGGGCGAGCAACTCTTCGAACGCCAAGCGGCGCTGCGCCGGATGCCGCCAGCTGAGCAGTAATTCCACCGGGGCGTCGGCCGGCGGCCGGTGCACGTAGCGCAACGCGTCGCGCAAGGAGGGCAGGCGCGAATCGGCCAGCACCGCCGGCGGCAGCCAATCCTCGGGATCGTCCGCGCCGGTCTGATCGAGGGCCAAGCCGACGAGCAGGCGCAGGCGTCCCTGGGTCACGCCTTCGGTGGCGGGATAAATCGGCGTGAGATGCTCCTCCGGCGCTTGTGCCGCGTTCGGGTCGACGCGCCGATACTCCGGATGCACGAACTCCAAGCCCTGGGGTCCGCGGCGCGCCTCGCCGAAGCAGCGCACATGCGCGCCGCGCGCCAAGCCCTGCTGCTGCTGAGCGGTGAAGTAAAAGAAGCGCAGCGTCAGGAATCCCGAGCCATCCGCAATCTTGCAGAGCATTTGGCGCCGGCCGCGGAAGGCAATCTCGGTGAGCAGCACCTCACCCTGGACCGAGGCGCGCTGCCCGGGGCGCAATTCGCCCAACGGCACCACCCGGGTGCGATCTTCATAGCGCAAGGGCAGCAGGAACAAGAGATCCTGGGTGGTTTCGACTCCCAAGGCCCGTAGACGCGTGGCGAGCGACTCGCCGACGCCGCGCAAGATCGTGACCGGTCGTGGCGCGATCACGTGGCGACAATGCACTCCACTTCCACTTGCGCACCGCGCGGCAGCGACGCCACGCCGACTGCGGCCCGCGCCGGGTACGGCTCGTGAAAGTATTCAGCCATGATCTTGTTCACCAGCCCGAAATGCGACAAATCGATCAAGAACACGGTCGCCTTGACAACGTCATCCAGGCTGGCGCCGGCGGCGACGACGATGGCTTTCAGATTGTCGAAGGCCTGGCGCACCTGCGCCTCCATGTCGCCCTTCACCAGTTCCTTGGTGGCCGGATCCAAGGGGATTTGTCCCGAGACCCAGATCGTATTACCCACTCTTACGGCCTGCGAATAGATACCGATGGCCGCCGGCGCTTTGTCGGTCGATATGATGTGTTTGCTCATGCCAGTGTGCGATATACCCGCAGTACATCAGGCATGCCCCTGATGGTCTTGATGACGAGCGCCAGATGCTTGCGATCGCGAACCTGAATCTGAAACTTCAGAGACGATGAGTTCACGTCGCGCTCTTCCAACGACACCTGATCGATATTGGTTTCGGTTCCCGCGATGCTCGAAGCCACCGCCGCCAACACGCCCACCCGATTGTTGATTTCCAATTGGATTTCCGAGCTGAACAAACGGCCGTGAGTCCCTTCCCAGGCCACCGACAGCCACTTGTCCGGTTGTTTGCGGTATTCGGCGAGATTACCGCATTTCTGTCGATGGATCATCACGCCGCGGCCGGCGCTGAGATATGCCATGATCGGGTCGTTGGGAATCGGAAAGCAGCAGCGCGCATACGTCACCAACAGGCCCTCGGTCCCGGCAATCATCAACGGGCCGCCGCTGCCCGCGACACCTGCATCGCCGTTCTCCTGCATCGGCTGCAGCCGCCGCGCCACCAGCGGTGCCAGGCGCTCGCCGAGGCCGATCTTTTCGTACAACTCGTCGCTGTCCTTCAGATTGAGCTCTTTGACCACGGCATTGATGTCAGCGGCGGGAATTTTCTTGAGGTTGAGCGAAAACTCCTCGAGCGCGAGACCGAGAAGCCGCTTGCCGAGTTCCAGCGCATCGCCTTTTTTGAGATTTTTCAGGTATTGCCGGATGGCGGCGCGCGCCTTCGCGGTCACCAAGAAGCTCGACCAGGAAGGATTCGGCGTGGCGCCCTTGGCGGTGATGATTTCCACCGTTTGTCCGTTGCGCAACGTCGTACGCAACGGCACCAGGCGGCGATCGACCTTGGCGGCGACACAGCGGTTGCCGACATCCGTATGAATGGCGTAGGCAAAATCCACGGTGGTGGCGCCGCTCGGAAGACGCAATATCTTTCCCTTGGGTGTGAACACGTACACCTTGTCGGGGAACAAATCGACCTTGACGCTCTCGAGGAATTCCTCGGAGCTGCCGCCCTCCTGGATCTGCACCAGACTCGCCAGCCATTCGCGGGCGCGGTCATGTTCCACACCGCCGAAGGTATCGCCGCCGGATTTGTACTTCCAATGCGCGGCGATGCCGGATTCGGCCACGCGATGCATCTGCTCCGAACGGATCTGCACTTCGATGGGCACGCCGTTGGGTCCGAACAAGGTGGTGTGCAGGGATTGGTAGCCGTTGACGCGCGGGATGGCGATGTAGTCCTTGAAGCGTCCGGGCATGGGCTTGTACAACCCATGCACCAATCCCAGGGTGCGGTAGCAGGTGTCCGCGTTGTCGACGATGATGCGGAAACCGTAGACATCGACCATCTCGTTGATGGAAATTTTCTTGTTCTGCATCTTTTTGTAGATG
>DATMKO010000391.1:0-17172 GCA_035571175.1 Steroidobacteraceae bacterium
TTTATCTTCCAGATAGCGCAGCACCCGCAAGTTGTTCAGCGGATGCAAATCGCTGGTGATCGCCTGTGTCAGCGCGCGTACCCGAGCGCGGGCCAGCGGCTCGGCCGGCAGCAGCGGCGGCTCGGGGTAGATTTCATCGAGATATTCGATGATGGCCACCGACTGTGTCAGCACGGCGCCATCGTTCAATCCTAGTGCAGGCACGAAGCCTTGCACGTTGATGCTCAAAAAGTCCGACAGGCGGTGTTCGCCGGCCCGCAAATTCTTGAGCACCGACGTATACGGCAACTTCTTCAGGTTCAAGGCAATGCGCACCCGGTACGATGCCGAGCTTAAGTTATAGCCATACAGAATCATTATCGTCTCCCTGAATAGCCGCCGTGGCGAGACCCATGCGGGATGCCGCCGCGGAGCTTGGCTGCGGCACTATAATTTCATCGGGGACTTCGGGGCAATCGGCGTATATTGCCAACACGACTTCCGATGAGGATTGCCATCTATGTTCAAGAATGTGTGCTTGGCGTTTGCCTTGAGCGGCGCTCTGGCGGCCGGCCCCTGCTTGTCGCATGCAAAACTGCAAAGCTCCACTCCGGCCGACAGCGCTCAGCTGACCCAGGCGCCCAAAACGCTGACGCTCAACTTCAGTGAAGCGGCGCAGTTGGCGCGGCTCGTGGTGGTCGGCGACGGCAAGGAGATTTCGATCCCAATCGACAAAACGGCCAAGGCAAGCCAATCGTTTACGCTGCCGCTGCCCGGGCTGGTCCCGGGTAAGTACACGGTGCAATGGACTGCGGTGGCGGCCGACGACGGTCACGTCACCAAAGGCACTTTCTCCTTCTCGATTGCCGGGTAGACGCGCTTCGCCGAGGCGTCGATGGAGCCGGTAAGCGGATGGGACATCGCGGCACTGCTCGCCAAGGCGGTGACCTATGCGGCCACCCTGTCCGCCGCCGGCTGCGTTTTCTTTGTCGCCTACAGCGATGATCTACTGCAAAACCCGGAGCGCAGCCGCATTCGGCGATTGCTCGGCGCCTCGTTGGCGGCCGCGGCGATCGCCAGCGCCGCGACCACGCTGCTGCTGGCGGCGTCGATGGGCGGCGATCTTGCGAGCATGTTCGACAGTACATACATCGGCATGCTGCTGCGGGCGGGCCAAGGCCGCGCGACTGCAATTCGGTTCGCCGGCTTGATCTGTGCCCTGTTTGCGCTGTCGACAACCCGCCGCTTTCAAGCGCCGGCGATTATCGGCGCGATCCTCGCGGCAACCTCATTTGCATGGGTCGGGCATATTCACGCGTTGCGGCCCAACAGCTTGCCCACTTTCGTCTTGTGCCTGCACCTCTTGGCGGTCGCTTTTTGGCTGGGCGCGTTGGCGCCGTTGTTGATCGTCACGCGCGCCGCAAACGGCGCGCGGGTCGGAGCGATTGCCGCGCGGTTTGGGACGGCGGCGCTCGGCGTGGTGGCAGCACTGATTGCCGCGGGCGCCGTGCTCCTGTGGCTGTTGATCGACGACGCGGCAAGATTTTGGAGCAGCGACTACGGTTGGCTGCTGGCGGGCAAGTTAGCCACGGTTGCCGTTCTCTTGAGCATTGCCGCGCTGAATAAGCTCAATCTCACGCCTAGATTGTTGAGAGGCGATGTGAGCGCCGTCGGTAGTCTCAAACGATCAATCACGGCAGAGATGGTTTTGGGCGGCACGGTGCTGCTGATCACGGCGGCATTCACCACGATTACGGGTCCGCCGCATTGACCGCACGCGATCGCGCGACACGCTTGCTAAGAGGCTCCAACATAATCCACGTAGACGCTGCCATGACTTCCGGAAATACACGCGTTCACATCGAAAGCGGAGCGTATCAACGCGGGGGTCAGCGTAGCCACCGTGGGTCCGTCGCCCTGCACACTGCCATTGACCAGGGCAAAGATGCGGCTCGCATAGCGGCCTGCGAGAGTCAAATCGTGAAGCGAAGCAATCACCAGCTTGCCGCCCTGCGCCAATCCCTGCAGCCGCAAAGCGGTATCGAGCGCATGCTTGGGATCGAGGCCGGAGATGGGTTCATCCACGATCAACACGTTCGGATCGCCAACCAGGGCCCGGGCCAGCATGGCGCGTGCAAGTTCTCCGCCCGAAAGCGTGGTCACGGGTTGGTGGCGATGAGCGAGCAGATCGCAGGCATGCAGCGCCTGCGTGATGAGAGGACCGAAGCTCGGCGGCAAACCGCCGAACGCCGGTAGCGTCGGCGTGAGCCCAAGCGCCACCAGCCGCTCCACCGCAATCGGCCATTCGCAGCGGGGGTTTTGCGGCAAATACGCCCGGCGGCGGGCCAATTTCATCCCCGAAAGATGGTGAATCGAAATGCCGTCCAGGGTCACTGTTCCCGTATCCGGCTTGAGCAGTCCGGCGAGCACCGACAACAGCGTCGACTTGCCGGCGCCGTTGGCGCCGATGACGGCAATGAATTCCCCGGACTCCGCATGCAGCGAGACGTTGTCGAGAATGAGGCGCCGGCCGCGCCGCACGGAAATTTGCGCTGCATCGAGAATGGTCATGATCCGCCGCCCACCGCTTGCAGGAGATTGGCGCGCAGCGCCACCGCGGCATCCGCGCTCTCCACCACGCCGCAGCTGTACAGGGCGCCGGGATAGGTGACTGTGCGCCCGGAGTAAAGCTTGAGAATCAGCGGGTGCTGCGCCATATCGGCGTTCAGTCCGGGAGTGTCGGTGGTATTGCTGGCGTAGGCGATGACGTCGGGGTGCGCCATGATCAACTGCTCCATGCCGAACGACAGGTAGGGCCCCGCATCGCCGGCGGCCGCGACATTCACCGCTCCCGCCGCCGTGAGGATGGCATCGAATAATGTACCTTTCCCGGGAGCCGATCCGCCCTCGCCCCACGCCGCGACGCGAATAATCCGCGACGGTCTGGTGACAGCCAATTGCCGCAGCGTCGAATCCATTTTTGCGATCAGGGCTTCGCCAACCGCTTCGCGCTCGAGCGCATGCGCCACGCGGCGGGTAACCGCGCGGATCTGATCGAAATCAACGGCCGGCGCCACTTCGATCAACGGCATGTGAAATTTCTTGAGCAGCGACCGGGTCGCCGGCGTGGTGAAGGTGCCGGCCAGCACGAGATCGGGCTTTTCCGCGAGCACTTCCTCGACGGTGCCCGAATTGATCGCCACCTTCGCGGCCTGCGGCCAGACGTAGGAAATGCTCGGGTCCCGCGCGTAGTAGGTGACCGATGTGATGCGCTCCGGTGGCAAGAGATCGAGCAGCAGATCATCGGTGCACATGCTGAGCGACATTACGCGCTGCGGACCTGAGGATTCGGCTGGTGCCGGACAAGACATGGCCAGCGCCACGGCCAGCGCCACACCCAGAGTCGGCCGAATCCTAAACACCATACTTCACCCGAACCTGCTGAAATCCGGCGCCCGCCGTTCCGCGAATGCCGTGAAGGCCTCTTTGAATTCCGCGGTTTTGAGCTGGCGTCCAAAGTGCGCGCCTTCTTCGCTCATTCGCGCCAACAAGATCTGCTCATCGCGCATCAGCGACTTGGTCAAGACGACCGACGCGGGCGCGCGCGCCGCGATGGCAACGGCGGTGGCACGCGCGATTCGGTGCAGATCGGCCGGCGGCACCGCACGGTTCGCAATTCCCCAACTCACCGCCTTCTCGGCACTCACGGGCTCACCGAGCACGAACATCTCAAACGCCCGCACATGACCGATGCGCAATGGCATCAGCAGGCTGGAAGCGGCCTCGGGTACCAGAGCAAGATTGACAAATGGGGTGATCAGCGAGGCGTCGTTTGCCACAAAGACCATATCGCAATGCAGGAGCATGGTGGTGCCGATGCCGACGGCGCGGCCATTGACGGCCGCGACAATCGGCGTTCGGGAGCGCGCCAGGGCGGGCAGCAGCGGATTTCCATCCTCCGGCTTGGGCGCGGAAGCTGCGGCACCGATGGCGGCAAAATCGGCCAAGTCGTTTCCCGCCGTGAACATGTCGCCGTTGGCCATGATCAAAATGCAGCGGACATCAGGGTCGGTATCTGCGTTTGCAATCTCCGTCGCCAGCGTCTGGTACATCGCCCGCGTCAGCGCATTTTTCTTCTCCGGCCGGTTGAGAGTCAGAACCAGCAATTTCTCAGCCTTTTCCACCAGAACGTGTTCTGTCACAAATTTCTCCTTGACTGATTTCACTCGCCAAACCTAGCGGCGGCGCTCCGCCCCGCCCTCGTCACGGCGCCAGCTTGCGCAGCCGCACGACGAGCCAAAAGAAGAATGGAGTACCAATCAAACTGGTCAACACCCCAAGTTTCATTTCACCGCCGGCATGAATCAACCGAGTTGCGACGTCGGCAAGCAGCAGCAGCAGCGCGCCGGACAGCGCCGCGGGCAGCAGCACGCGGCTCGGCTGATGGCCCACCAGCGGTCGCACCACGTGGGGTGCCACGAGTCCGATGAAGCCTATGATCCCCGTTACCGCGGTGGCGGCGCCGATGGCCAATGCCGTGCCAAATACCGCCAGCACGTACAGCCGTTGCAGATTGATTCCCAGACTCTGAGCCTGGGTTTCTCCCAAGGCCAATGCATCCAGCGCGCGCGCGGTGAATGACAGCATTGCCGCTCCCAATACGATGAATGGCGTCACCAGCAGCACGTGCACCCAACTGCGATCCGCCAGCGAACCCATCAGCCACGTCATGATCTCGTATGCCGCGTACGGGTTGGGCGCGAGGTTGAGTGCCAAGGAGATGCCGGCCGCTGCAAGCGCGGATACCGCTGCGCCCGCGAGAACCAGGGTTATGGTTCCGCCGCCGCGCCCGATTGCGAAGGTCAACATGCTGGCTAGCAGTGCGCCGATCAGGCCCAGCAGCGGCGCAGCGCTCATGAAATGCGTTGCCAGGCCAAAATACACGGCGATCACCGCGCCCAGCGCCGCGCCTGCTGAAACCCCGAGCAATCCGGGCTCCGCCAGCGGATTGCGCGTCACGCCTTGCAGCACGGCGCCCGCAAGGCCGAGCGCTGCGCCAACCTCGAGCGCCAAAACGGCGCGGGGTAGACGCAGCTGCGTGACGATGGTTGCGGCAAGATTTTCATCCGGCGACCACAGCCCATGCCACACATCCCCGGCGGGCAACCATACTCGGCCGGCCAGCAGGGAAACCAGGAACATCGCGCCCAGCAGCAGCAAAAGAGCGCCGCTCATCAGCCAATCCCTATTCATTGCCCTTCAAACCTCGGTTCCCGGCGTTCAATGCTGGCACGAATGCCCTCTTGAAAATCCTGCGTACTGCGCAAGCGGCTTTGCTGCGCCAGTTCCCGCTCGGTGGCGGCGGCGATTCGATCGGCCAGGCCTTGGCGCATTGTTGCCCGGGTCGCGACCACCCCCAAGGGCGCGCAGGCGGCAATCTCGCCGGCGAGCGAATGCGCGGCGCTTGCCACCTCGCTTTGAGCCGCCAAAACATCCGCCAAGCCGAGGCGATGAGCCTCCTCGCCCTTGATGCGCCGGCTGGTGAGAAACAGCAGCGCCGCCGCGTTCTTGCCGACCAGCTCCGGCAGCGTCACGGTGAGGCCGAATCCGGGATGAAATCCGAGCTTGGTGAAGTTGGCGCTGAAGGTCGCCTCGGCGCAGGTTACGCGAAAGTCCGCGACCAGCGCGAGTCCCAGACCACCGCCAATCGCCGCGCCGTGGACCGCGGCGATGATCGGCTTGGCAGTGCGAAACAGTCGCAGCGCCGCGCGATACAACTGCGCGGTGCTCGCGTCGCGGCTGCCGGCATCCGCCGAAGCATCATTGCCGCCGAAGTTCGCGCCGGCACAAAACGACCTTCCCTGAGCGGCCAGTACGATCGCGCGGCAATCGGCATCGGCGTCCAAGGCCTCGAAAGCCGACGCGATCTCGCCGATCAGCTGCGCATCGAAGAAATTATGCGGCGGCCGATTTAAGCTCACCGTGGCGACATGTCCGTTGAGATCAACGCCGATTTCTTTGAACGATCTTGGTACTGGCATGGCGCCTCCGTGGCTGTGGTGAAAGATCCGCGCTCGGGCCCTGTGCTTCAGCGCAATCCCAATCCGCGCGCGATGATTCCTCTCAGCACTTCGCTGGTGCCGCCCTGGATAGTGAGCTTGGGAACAATGGCCGTGGCGTACGCGAGCAATTCATCGAAGCGCTCGCGATCGCGTGCATCGCCGTCGATGAACGCCGCGAGATCCCGCGCCTTGTGCGGCAGCTGCTGCTGCCAGACGGTACCCATGTCCTTCACGATGGAGCCTTCGAGCATCGGATCCTTGCCGGCCTCGAGCATACCGTTCACCGACACGGACATGCGGCGCAGCGTGTGCACTTGCGCCACCAGCCGGCCGATCCCCTCGGCACCACGCACATCCGGAGAGCTCCCCAGCACGCGGACCAATTCGAACAGCAAGTAGGAGGTTTCCAGAAATCGCTCCGGACCGCTGCGCTCATAGGCGAGTTCGCTGGTCGCCTGTTTCCACGCCATATCAATCTCGCCGAGTGCGTGGTCGTCCGGAACGAACATATCGTCGAATACCACTTCGTTGAACTCATGCTGACCGAGGGTGTTGAGGATGGGATTCACCGCAATCCCCGGAGCTGCCATATCAACCAGAAATTGCGTCAGCCCATGGCGCCGATTCTCTCTGGTGGACGCCGAGGTGCGAAATAGACCGATCATATAATCGGCGTGGTGGGCGCCGGTGGTCCATAACTTGGTTCCGCTCACTTTCCAGCCGCCATCGCAACGCTGCGCCCGCGTGTTCGCGGCGAACAGGTCCGATCCGGAATTCGGTTCACTCATACCGATGCAAAAGCAGCATTCGCCGCGGGTGATGCGCGGCAGGATGTCCGCCTTGATGCGTTCGCTCGCGTACTTGAGCAACATCGGACCGCTTTGACGGTCGGCGGTGAAGTGCAGACCGACCGGTGCATTGGCGACGCGAAATTCCTCGGTGACGACGTAGCGCTCCAAGAAACTGCGCTCGCGCCCGCCATAGCGCTTCGGCCACGTCATGCCGATCCATCCCCTGGCGCCCACCTTGCGGCTGAATTCTGGATTTGATTTCGCCTGCATCGCACCCTGCAGCGGATCGAAGATGCCTGCGTCGATCTCCTGTCGCAGGAACGCTCGCACTTCGGTGCGCAATGCCTGCGCTTCGGGAGAAAGCCGGATGGGATCGAATTGGATGACGGTCACTTGAGGCTCCTAGCGCGCCGCCAACATCGGCCACAGCGCATCGGCGCCGTTGACCGCGACCATCCGTCCGAGTCTCAACGCCCAATAGCTCTCGCCGCCGAAATCATCCCGCCACGCCCATAATCGCTGCGTATAGCGATGCAGCACATGTTCCTGCGAAAATCCAATGGCGCCATGCACCTGGTGGGCGATCGCCGCGCCGGTCGCGGCAGCTTCGCCAACCCGGATCTTGGCGCTCGCCACCTCCAGAAATGTCCCCGCGTCGAACTGCGCCGCCGAGGAAATCGCGTCCGCTGCCGAGGCAATGGCATCTGCCGCCGAGCCGGCCGCCGCGAGCGCCGCGGCGGCTTCGCCAGCGAGCTTCGCGAGGCTGTGCTGTATTGCTTGAAACTTGCCGATGGGCTTCTCGAAGGCGACCCGCTGGTTTGCGTACGCCACGGACACATCAAGAATCGCCTGCAGCGCTCCGGCCATTTGCATGGAGCACACGGCAGCCCCGATCAAGAGCAGCGCCTCGAGATTGATCGCGGCCGGCGCCATGGCGCTCGGCACGACATCGAGCAAGGCGACGGCATCGCGCGCATCGCCCGCCAGATTGGCGTGCTCCTGGATGCGGCACAGGCTGCGGTCGACCAGCCCCACGAAGGCACGCTCGTCGCGCGCGCCCATGACGACGATCCACGTGGCATCCCTGGCGAATGGCACCGATCGCGCCGTCCCCGACAGCGCATCGTTGCCTCCGGCTGTGATCCTGTCGCGAACATCGACCGGCGCGACGGTGCCTGGCCCAAGCGGCGTCGGAATCCCGGCCTGCTGCAGAAGCCAGCCGCCAAGCAACGATTCGGCCAGCGGCACGCTGACTGCGAACTCGCCGGCGATCCGGACGACCTCGAAGCCGTCGGCCAGGGTGGCGCCGGAACCATTGAGCGTCTCGGGTATCCAGGTTCGAGTGAGCCCGGCGGTTTCGAGCGCGCCCCATAATCGCCGCCGATCCGTGTCAGTCTTCAACGATTGCGGGTTCCCGAGCTCGCGAAAGATGCGCCGCGTGGTGTCTGCAATCATGTGCGAGTTGTCGTTCATCGAACGCATAGCCTACATCGGAGCCGGTGCTCACGCTGCCGCTTTCGGCGCGCTGGCCTGTTCGGGTGTAAAGCAGCGGCTTCACGAGCCTGAGCGAACGGCCGGTTTAGGCACCGTGCCCGCCAGCCTGCGGTATCCAAGATAAGCGCCGGTCAGGCATACGAAAGTAACGCCGGACATCAACAGAAGCATGAGTGCATCCCACTGCGGACGGCCGCGAAGGGCGGCCGCAAAGTCCATGCGGTGCAAGCCCTGATGCCACCATCGATAGCGCCGCGCTGCAGGGTCAATCTTGGCAATCAGCTTGCCCGTCACTGGATCAACGTAATAGCGCGTCTCCGATCCATCGCGCAGTACTATTCGATAGACGGGCAGCGGCAGCGTTTCACCGTGATGTCTGAAATAATAGGAATCCTCCTGTTTCATGAGCCAGGGGATTACCGGCGGCTGCGCGCCACCTAACGTCGCCGCGACGTAAGATAAATCCGCGGCGTTCAGCGATGCGCTTGTGCCGCTCGCGCTAAACCGTTGTCTATCGCCCTGATTCGTGGTTGCAATGAAGTGCAGCCGTCCATCGAGGGGCGCGAGCTCGAGAGAAACAACATCGGGATGAGGCGAAATTACGAAGGCCTGCAAGGCGCTCCTCAGCTGCGCACCCGACGGCGCGCTGCCACGTAGCTGCGCGCGTTCCGACTGCGCGCTCGCTCCTTCAAGCCACCCCCAAGGATTCATCGACAAGAGGCCGCTCAACACCCAGGTCAACGTAAATACCCCGAATCCAAGCCCGGCGAAGTGGTGCCACAAATTGAATCCGCGATATGGTGACCAACGCCCGCCGGGTTGAGCCAGCATCTGGCGCACTCCAATGTAGATCCCGATGCCGACGAGGAAACAGCCAACCAGCGATGTATAGATCACGAGCTGGCTCCATAGCGATGTTCGGCGGCGCAGCTCCGCGAAATACAGCCAGTGTGGGACTGAACCCAGCCAGTTCCAGAACCGCTCGCGGCGGTTTGTGATTTGCACCGCCTGGCCGCTGCTGCTCGAAACATATAGTTCGGTGCCCACTTGATCGTTCAAGGCGAAGCGATACAGGGGTCGATCCGCATCAAAATCGCCGGCTACGGTCCATTGGTCGAAATTGATCACAGCGATCCGAGGTGGCGCCGACCGTCGTCCAATGGTGTAGCCGTCGGCAACGGCGGCGGCCTGTTCGAGTGCGACACGTTCGATCGCAGCTCCGCTGATCAGATCTATCAGGCGGGTATGCGTTGCAGCGCCTAGAAATAACACCGGCCGCCCAGACAACATCTCGATCTGGGCACTCTCAATCGGACTTGAATCGGTCAGCAGCGCATCAGGGATTTTGCAGCAGCCGCGCCAATCGATGGGCGGGAGTTTCTTGATGCGAACCTTCGCGTCCAGGGCGGGATACCTGACATACATCATGACCACGCCGGATATGCACCACATGACCATCAGCGCGCCAACGGCGATCCCGAGATAGCGGTGCACGAGAAACAGCCAGCGCATCAGCATGCCAATACATCAGAACGAGTAAGTGTAGTTCGCTCCAAAGGTTCGCGGCAATGCGCGATCGTGCACGACGTAGGGGTCACCTGTAGTATCGTTGATGCCGTAAGCGAGCGCAGATGAATAGTCCTGATTGAATGCATTATTCAAATGCAGATCGATGCGTTGATGATGAGCTGCATCCAAGAAAACTCTGCCGCCAAAGTCGACGACCGTATAATTGCCATACCCATAGCGGCCGTTGCCGGCACCCAGGGGTTCATCATCGACATCCCCGAGGTGAACAACGTTGACGCTAGCCCCATAGCGGGCGCCGCTGGGATGATAGTCGAGGCCGGCCTTCAATTGGGTTACGGGAATCTGATCAAATTGCAGATCCGAACCGCTCTGGCGCGCCTTGCTGTAGGTGGCGCTGAAGTCCGCCGATAGCGCGGCTGTGATGTTGCCGTCGAATGTCACTTCCAATCCGCGCGTGATGACCGAGCCCGGTACGTTACCAAACACATCCTGATCGGTAGTGGCATCGAAACTCTGAAAATCAATCAGATTCTTGATGTCCCGATAGAACGCGATCAGTTCCCACTTCAGCGACGCGTTGCCCAAGATGTTTCCTCCAATGGCGACGTTCGCATTGGTGCTGGTCTCGGGTTGAAGGTTCGGATCCCCGCGTTCATCGTCCGGATCGTTGGCAAACAGTTCCTCGGCGGTCGGCAATCGAAATGCCGTCCCGATGTTCGCGCGCAGGTACAGGGAATTCGAGAAATTGTATTTTCCGCTGGTATTCCACACGACATCGGATTCGCCGGCGTTTGGAATGTTGTAGCGCAATCCCGCCGCGAGAAGCGCGTTCGGAATCAGATCCGGCGTCGTGCGGATCTGACCGATAAACGCGTTGACATGTTCAGTCTGCTGCTGAATCACCAGCACGGCATCGCGGCCCGTATAGTTCTGGAAATCGTAGCCCGCCAGGTATTCAAATCCTCGGTTTACGTTGAACTGTGTCAACAGATTGACACCATAGTCCTTGAATCCCCAGTATTCGTGGTCATCGATCGTGACCAGCGAGCCCGGGCTGCCGATGACATTGTCGTACTCGGTGTAGTGCGAATTCCACCAGTGATAGTAGTCCTTGACGTACAGTTTGAATTCATCGCTCGGCGTGTAATCGATCCTGCCGCTGACCAGATCCTCGTCGCGCTGGTTATAGGCAAGCGCCGCCAGAAACGGCTGCGCGAAATCGAGGTTGGCGTTGGTGTGATCGTAGGAAGCGCTAAAGCTTAAGTCATCCGTAAAGTCGTAGCCGTATTTGCCGCCCACCGAGGTGACCTTGTAATTGCGCCGCCGGTCAGTGCCGCTCGGCTGGTAGTCCGAGTCCGGAAAGGGCTGGATGCCCGGCGATTCATTATGCGCGGCATAGACCACAAACTTGTTGTTGCCGATTGTGTCCCGATAGTAGCCGTTCACTTGCGTGGCATGATTGGTGTCGTCGCCGACGGTCACTGAACCTCCCGGATGATCAGAGAATGCGCGGGTGACTATATTGACGGCACCGGCAATGGCTTGCGTCCCATAGAAGAGTGCCTGATCGCCGTTCAGCACCTCGATTCGCTCGATCATGCTGGCCGGAATCGTATCCAAGGGCGTAGTGCCGGCGTACAGCCGATTGTTGATGCGAATGCCATCCACCAGCCACAGAACATCTTCGGTGCGCGACCCTTGGAGCGAGATCTGCACGTAGTCAAACGGCCCGTTCTTCGGGCTGATGTAAAGCCCGGGGGCCAAGGCCTCCAGCGCCCCCGCCACATCAAGGTAGCCGCCGTTCTGAATCTTGGCGGAGGTGATCGTATCAACCCGGGTACCGTATGCCGCAAGTTGTTGCGGCAGCTCGTCCTCCAGGCTTTTCGCGGTTACCACGATCTCCTCCAACGAGGACGCGGTTTGCGCTTGCACAGGGTTCATCCAAGCGGTCGCCCCTGCCAAGACCAAGGCGGCATCGATCAATCCAACACGCAACACGAGTGCCCGGTCATGCATATGGAAGGCTGCGGTTCACCGGACCCGCCTGTCATGTAATTTACTGTTCTGGCTGACGTTAATAACGTTAAAATCGCCCTCATGGATGCTAGTGCTGCCTTAAGCCTGGAGGTCGAGCGGGTCCAGCTAAGCGGCGTGCTGGGCGATGCTCGACTGAGGCGCTTGTTCGACTACCTGGCGGAAAAGTCCTTGGTCGGAGAATCCCCGAAAGAGATCGCCATTGCCATCGATGTCTTCGGCAAGGGCGCGGATTTCGACGTCTCCCAGGACGCCCTCGTACGGGTCTACATCCACAAGCTTCGCAAAACCCTCGATGGCTTCTACGCCTCGCCTAACGGCGATGGGGGCGTCGTACTGCATATTCCCCGCGGCGAATATCGGCTGAAAGTAGCCGGCGCCGAGTCTCCCGTCGATCCGCGCCGGTGGGTCCCAGGAAAAAACCGCCGCGCCATTGCCGTGGGCGCCGCGGCGCTGGGCGCGTTGGTACTAATGGCCCTTGGTGTTGTGTGGCTGATTGCGCCGCGCTCGGATCTTGATCGCGTACGCGCCAGCCCGATTTGGTCGGGCATCTTGAAGGATGATCGGCCCATCATGATTGTCGTGGGCGATTACTACTTGATCGGTGAGACCGATTTGATGGGCGTGAAGCGGCTGATTCGCGAATATACCGTCAACTCGAAGAGCGATCTGGATCATTTTGTGGCGGAACATCCCGAAGTCGCGGATCGCTACATGGACGTGGGCTTAAGATACCTGCCAATTTCCGCGGCCTTCGCATTGCGTGACGTCATGGTGGTGCTGGCCGGGGAAAATCGACGCATCACCATAGCCAAGATGTCGGACGTGGAACCCATCAGCCTCAAATCCGCGGATATCATTTACATCGGTTACTTAAGCGGCATGGGCATGCTGCAGGACATTGCTTTCGCGGATTCGCGCTTCGCGATCGGCGACACTTACGACGAGGTCATCGACAAAAGAACGCGGCATTCGTACGTCAGCGAGATCGGCAGCCAGATCATGGATCCACCGGTCCCGACCGGCAAGGAGCAGCCGTATCACGATTACGGTGTATTCGCGAAGTTTCGCGGTCCTGGCGGCAATACCATCGTCGTGATTTCAGGTACACACGATGAGGGTGTGAGACAAACGGCAGAAACCTTTACCGGCGCACAAAAGCTTGCCGAGTTCGGCCGGCAAGCGAACGCCGCGGAATCCGTCGAAGCGCTGCTCGACGTAAGCTCTTTTGACGGCGTCAACTTGAGCGGGACAGTATTATTGCAATCGAATCGGCAGGGAGCGGCCGATGATGGCGCCCGGATTACCGCAATCACACCCGAGAGTATTGGCCGTTAGATATCTAACCGAGTTGCGCGCTCAGCACCCGCATCCGGCGGGATTGCAACCGCAGTCCATATTCCAGTTCTTTGAGGCGACTCTGCAACAGCGCACAGCGCTCGCTCATTGCACGCTTGGCTTCGTGCAGCCACTGTTCGCGAACCTGGGTCCAGGCGGCCACGGCCTCGCGAAAAGACTCATATTCCTCGGTGATCCGCCTGCGCAATTGCTCGATGTGAACGCCGCCGCTCTGGCGGGCCAATTGGCGCTCGGCGCGCCGGAATTGGTTGTCGAGCATGGCCCTTTGGATTTTGAACCAGGGAACGCGCTTTAGACGCTTGGTCAGCCCGGCAAACTGCATGCCAAAGATCAGCCACTTGGACGGATCCCACTGCCACCAGCGCACGCCATTGCGGTAATCGTGCGCAAACATATGATGAAAGTTGTGATAGCCCTCGCCGAAGGTCAGCATGGCCACGATGCCGTTATCGCGCGCGGTGTTCTCATCCGTGTAGGGTTGAATCCCCACGATGTGCGCCAGGGAATTGATGCAGAACGTCAGATGATGGCTGACGACGAGTCGCAATATCCCGGCAAGTAAAAAGACGCCGACAACATCGCCGCTCGCCCAACCGATCAACAGCGGCAGGCCGAAGTTCATGGCGAGCGTCACCGGCACATAATGGCGGTGCTGCCACATGACCAAAGGATCGCGCTGCAAATCGCGCACGACGCTCAAATCCGGATCGCCGCTCGGATAGTTGTGCAACATCCAGCCGATGTGCGAAAACCAAAAGCCGAGGCGCGCGCAATACGGGTCTTTCGTCGGATCATCGATATAGCGGTGGTGCGTGCGGTGGCCGGCGCTCCACAGGAGCGCGCTGTTCTGCAGTGCCATGGCGCCGAACAGCAGATAAACGATCTTGAGCGCCGGACGCGCTTCATAGGTGTCATGCGCGAACAGCCGGTGATAGCCGCAGGTGATCGCCAGTTCATTGGCACTCAGGATCACCACAAACCACACCCATGCGCCGGCATGGAAGCCCCGGGTCAGGCCATACCATGGCACAACGGTCAGCGCGACCGCCAAGGTCAGCACAAACATCAGCATCGGCACCCAATTGGGTGGCGCCGATGCCCAGTTACTAGGTCTAGGCAACGTCTTCACGGGGGGCCCCCTGCAGTGATGCTTCCATTATAAACACTGTGCCGCCCTCGCAGCGGAGTGTTTACAGCACATTCTTAATTGAAACTACCGGTGTAAACCCGTAACTCGGCCGGCGCCTGGTGCCGACTGATCAGGTTCTCCACTAGTTGCAGACGGTATTGGCTTAGGACGACCTCATTCAGAGGCTGCTTGCGCCACCGGCCAACCTCCGCCGCATCGTACGGCTTGCCGCCAACCGGGGCACTGTTGCCGCCGATCTCAAATACCACGTAATTGAGCACTGCGGCCAATCTCTGATCACTCAGTGTAGAAAACGCAACATTGGGCAGCCGCGGCAAATAGGCGCGGCCCTCGGGTGAGCGAAGGTAGTAGCCCACCAGGTCCTTCAAGCTTGGAACAAGGTTGGCGTTGGAGACGCCGTGAAAACCATGGCAGCCGCCGCAATTCAGAAGATAATCGCCCTGCGCGGGGCGGAACGGTTCGAGCGGTTCGGACTTGAGATCTGCCGCCAGAACCATACTGACGGCAACCGCTGCCAGCGCCGCCCATGGCCGTTGGGTAAAAACATCAACACACCGCGCCCGGACCATCGACGCTCAGCCGGCCAATCCCACCAACGCCGCTGTCGAGCAGTGATAGGTCGCCGAGGCATTGCCAAAGCACCAAATGATGTCGTTGTTGAGCGAGGAGCGGTAGGTGGGCAGATCACGATCGGTGCCGTCGCACCAGCATGACTTGCCGGCCGTACACGCTGGTTTGCCGCAGCAATCGCGATAGGCGATGACATAGGATCGCTTGTCTTCAGGGTTGACGCAGGTGCCTATCCATGAAATCGGCGACGGTTCCGCACCCGGAGGGCACGTATGCGATCCGCCGCCGCAACAACTGCACAGCACGCCGTCGGAGCCGCAGTATTTCCAATAATTGCACTTGGTCTCGTCCTTGACTTGAGCATTGCGCTCGAAATCGGTTTTGGGCGACTCGGCGGCAGATGCGCGCGCAACCGGCAACAGCGGAAACAGCGGCGCTGCCGCCAATGCCATGCCAAGCCTGGCGATGAAGCCGCGGCGCGACGAGTAGCCGGCCAGCCTCCGCGTCAGCCGCTCACTCAGTACATCAAAAGTAGCTTTCGGCACGGACGTATTCCTTGTTTCATTCAACCGGCTCGGTGCGAGCCTTGAGATAGGATTGGATGGACGCGAAGCCGGTTTCCTTGGCGATCACCAGACTTTCGAAATGTTCGCGGCTATTCACCAGCCCCTTGGCGGCGATCACGCCGAGGTCGTCGAGCAACACTGCATACGGAAGTTTCTCCACCCGATAGGCCATGCCGATCTCGGATCCATTGACGAAGCAGTGGTCGTCAATGCCGAACTGATCGATCAGTTTCCGCTGCTCGCTCGATTCCGCATCGCCGACGAACAACACGTCCAAGCGCTCGCTCCTGGAGAAATTCATGGCGATTGGAATCAATTTTTTGCAGATCGGACAGGTCTGTGAAACGAACAGCACCAACAGCGCCTTGCCGGCAGGCAGGTTGTTGCCGACTGTGATGGCATTGCCCGCCAGGGCGTGGACCTCGAGACGCGGCGATTGTTCGCCAACTCCCGGACCCGCCCCATGGATCAACGCACCCGCAGGAGCCACTCGTTCGTGCAAGATTCCGACCTGCCGAGCGAGAGCCAGAACCGCCAAGCTGAGAAGTATCACGACCACCCACAGCAGGCCGAGCGTAATGGTCATGGGGGTCACAGAGCCGCCCCCGAATCCACGCCATGCGGCCGGCGCCAGGCGGGAACGATGCCCCACAATATATTGAGACTTTGCAGGATCACGAATAGGACGCCGCCGGCCAGGAGACCATCCATCGTCATTCGCAAATCGGCCGCCGGGCGAGTTGTCACCAAAGTTGTTCCCAAGAGCAGCGCCAACACGCCGTTGCGAACCACCAAGGTCCAGCTCAAGGACTGCTTCAAGGCGCTTTGAAAGCAACCGCAATCGATGTGCCGCCGCCCGCGCTTCAGATTGATGCCCATGGCGGCGGCGAACACCAGGAGCAGCGCCGCCGCTGCCAGTTCCGCCCAGGGGGATAGGAATCCGAAGAGCAACGCCGCGCCGAGCAGCGCCTCGAAAGGCGGCAGGCAGTACGCGAACGGCGCCACCAGAACCTCGGGCAGCAGACGATAATTTGCGACAACGCCCTGGAAAACCGCCCAGTGACGCATTTTTCCAATCGCCGCGGCCAGGTACACCAGCGCGATCAAGGTGCTAACGGCAATCCGCACTTCCGAGAACGCCGGACTCATGGGGATCAATACCCGGGTACCACTACCGAATTGCCGGCGGCGAACTCGATTTTGCGCAGCTGTTCTCCCGTGCTGGCGTCAAGCACCACGTCATTGCCGTCGGAATTCAACAGATACAGCAGCGGCTTGGCATCTTGCGAGACGCCGATATCCTCGTAGAAAGGCACTCTTTCCTCCGCCAGGCCGCTGGTGGGAACGGGCTGCAGCTGGAAGCGCGAGATCAGCGAATGGCTCTTGGTGTCGAGCACCCATATTTCGCTTCCACCCTGCCGATGTGTCCAATAATTTCCCGCATGCATCAGCACGAACAGCTTGCCCTCGCCTTGTGATAGGCCGCGAGCTGCCCACCGCCCGGACGCCACGCCAACTCCTGCACGCCGGTGCCGGCCACCGGAAAGCCAGCCGCTTTCTGGATTGACCACGGCTTCTCCACAACGCTGTCGGACCCCAGCTTTGCCTCGTAAACCAACCCGGTATACGACAAGAAA
>DATMKO010000392.1:0-4020 GCA_035571175.1 Steroidobacteraceae bacterium
ACCGGGCGCGAGCTCGCCGAATTCTTTCTGCCGAGCGGCCCCCGCGGTGGACTGCTCGCCATGTTGCTGGCAATGGGAATCTGGAGCGCCGTGTGTGCGATCACATTCTGCCTGGCGCGTTTAACTTCGAGCTGGGATTACCGGACTTTCTTCAAGAATTTGCTGGGTCCTTTCTGGGTGTTGTTCGAGACAGCTTATTTCTTGTTCATCATTTTGATTCTGGCCGTATTTGGCGCCGCCGCCGGCGCGATTGGCGCCGCCGTTCTGAATTGGCCGCCGCTCCTGGGGACCGCAATTCTGATTGCGAGCATAAGTCTCGTGGCCGCCTACGGCAGCGTGTCCGTGGAACGGCTGTTCAAGTGGGTTTCGATTGTGCTTTACGGGGTCTACGCGATGTTCGTGGCACTCTCGTTGTTTGCATTCGGCGACCGCATTCTCGTCAATTTCGCGGCTGTGACGTCGATGCACGGCTGGGCTGCCGGCGGATTGACTTATGCCAGCTACAATATCGTGGGAGCGGTTGTTATCCTGCCCGTGCTCCGGCATCTGCGCAGCAACAAGGACGCGCTCATTGCGGGCGCGCTCGCAGGACCGCTGGCCATGATTCCCGCGCTGCTGTTCTTCATCTGCATGATCGCCTACTTTCCGCAAATTGGCGCCGAGCCGCTACCGTCCGATTTCTTGCTGCGGCGCCTGAATTTTCCGGCCTTCCATTTCCTGTTCCAGTTCATGATCTTTCTGGCGCTGTTGGAGAGCGGTACCGGCTGCGTCCATGCCATCAATGAGCGGATTGCGGAGGCGCATGCGGCGCGCACCGGAAGAACCATCTCCAAGGCCGTGCGTTTCTTGATCACGGGCGCGCTGCTCGTTGGCTCGATATTTCTGGCGGCCCGATTTGGCTTGGTGACCCTGATTGCCCGCGGGTATCGCGGCCTGGCTTATCTGTTTATCGGGGTTTTTGTGCTGCCCGTCATGACTTTGGGCCTGCGGCAGCTGTGGAAGGCGCGACCTGCTTGAAAATCCGCCGCGGCGGGTCCATAAATGCTCCAGCGACGGGCGAATTTCCAAGTCAATTTTGCGGAGCGGAACACATGGCGACGGGTTGGGCGGGTGACGGTGCCGTACAGGATCAGATCGACGCGACCGTGAAGGACGCCATCGGCCGCGTTAAAAGTCAGTTGCCTCAAGGTCCGTCTTTGACTCACTGCGCGGACTGCGGGGTCGAGATTCCCGAGGCGCGGAGAATCGCAGTTCATGGCGTCCGCTTCTGCGTTGCTTGCCAGGGCGAGCATGATCGGAGTTCGGCGCAATTCAGCGGCTACAACCGGCGCGGCAGCAAGGACAGCCAGTTGCGCTGAACCTCAATCCCCCAGCAAGGCTATCGCCATTTTGATTGGCAGCGCGGCGCCCGGCGCCAGCGTGAACACGCCAGGTTTGGTGGTGAAATCTGCGGAAAATCCGGCCGGATCCGCAACGCCGTGCCAGGGTTCTATGCAGATGAAATCAGCCTTTGGCTTGGTCCAAATCCCAAGATACGGCGAGTCGGGGAAACTGACACGAAGCCGGGGTCCCGCAGCGGCGCCGTAGCTGACGGAGCGGCTGCGGATTTGATCACAAATAATCGCATCGTCTTGAAATAGGGCATCCGCAAGGTTGAGCCGCCGATGCGAGATTGGCGTCGGATAATGCTCGGCTGTCAATAACCCAGAGGCGTCGAGGCGCCGGATCGGATCCGGCTCCTCGCTCGCAAACTCGATGAAATGCGCCGACCGCGACGGCCCGTAAGGCAGGGGCCAGCGAAACGCTGGGTGGTAGCCGAAGCTCGCAGGCATATCTGCGTCACTCAAGTTGCGGATCCAACTCGTCAGCGACAGCGTTGCACCATCGAGTGCAAAATGGACCTCCAATTCGAAGCGAAAGGGATAGACCTCGCGAGTCGCCTCATCGGACGGCAATCTAAAAACCGCATTGGCGGGCGTCGAATCCACGATCTCGAACAGCTTGTTGCGCGCGAATCCATGGCGCGGGAGATGATAGACGCGAGCGCCCAGTCGATAGCTGCCGCCGGCCAGCGCGCCGACGATGGGAAACAGCAGCGGCGCCCGCCCACTCCAGATCGACGGTTCCCCGCCCCACAACAGATCGCGCCCGGCGTGATCCCGCAAAACCGACAATTGCGCGCCCAACGGATCGACCTCCGCCGTCAGCGCGCCGGACTTGAGAGAAACCCAGCGGTTAGGTTGATCCGGCAAGTATCTTCAGCAACGAGTGACATGGGCCGATACGGCCTTCCACGCGCCTGCGCGCCGCACCCACACATCCGTGTAGCGCCCGCCGGCCTGACGGCCGTCGGCGAGGGAATAAGTTGTGCGCGCATGAATAATGGCAATGTCTCCAAACCGCCGAATGAGTACATCATGGGCGCGCAAAGCCGATATGGTGACCGGCTTTGCCGTCTGGGCGAGAAATCCGCGGCGATCGACCAGAGATCCGTCCGGATTGGAGCAGTAAAACTCCTTGGCGAGAATTTCCTCGAAGCGGTCCACATTGCCGGCCTGCACGGCGGCGACGTAGTCGCGGTTCAAATCTTCCAGGGTTTCAATGTCGGTAGTATCGGTTATCGTGGTAGACATGAGCACTCCCGAACGAGGCGGGTTGGTAGGCGCTATCGTCGCCAATTCGAAGTGACTGCGCAATGCCTGGCAGCGTCGAGGTCGAAAGTGAGCAAGAAGGCGTCCCAAGAAATCCTGAAGGTGTTCAAAACAGCCGTGCCGGGAGAATGCCTGTGCGGTACGGTTCGCATCGAGATCGATTTCCCCGCGCGCTGGGCGTGGCACGATCATTCCGCTGCGAGCCGCCATGCGCATGGCGCGGCCTATGCGACCTACGTGGGCAGTTGGCGCAGCCGATTCCGCGTGATGCAGGGACTTGCGGACATCACGCACTACAAGGATGCAACAGCGGGTAGCACGCGCAGTTTTTGCGCTCGCTGCGGTACCCCGCTCTATTACGAGCGGGCTCATTCACCGCAAATGGTCAATGTTTCGCGAGCGCTGTTCAAACTACGCACCGGCCGGCAGCCTCTGTACCATATCGCCATCGAAGAGACGCCTGAGTGGGCCTATTTGGGCGAACCGCTGGTGCCTTTGAAGGGATTCCCCGGCGTCGTCTGGCAGCGCTCCCGAAGAAAAAAGAAGCCGGAGTTCGGCAGCGTATTTTGATTCAGCGGGCATCACCGCCCGGGGAGCGATTGCCAGGCTGGCGAACCGATAGTCGACCGCGCTTGCCAATACCCACAGCTGCGGTCAATCTTTGCACATAACAAACGGGGGTCATGATGCAGAAGCGAATGTCCGGCACGATCGGTGCGGCGAAGACGGTGGCGATAGTGACGGCGATCTGCGCTTTGGGCGCGACCCTGCAGCCGGCAGGCGCGCAGGAAGCGCCGATGACGGCATTGCGGCCCGATCAGACCGCGTTCCGAGCAATTTACAAGGAGCTGGTCGAGACCAACACGACGCTGTCGGTGGGAAGCTGCACGCTGGCGGCCGAGCGAATGGCAGCGCATTTGAAAGCGGCAGGCTTCTCCGACAAGGATGTCACAATGTTTTCAAGTCCCGAGCATCCCAAGGACGGAGGGTTGGTTGCTAGCTTGGCGGGAACTTCCAACTCTGCGAAGCCGATGCTGCTGCTGGGCCATCTCGATGTGGTCGAAGCCAAGCGCGAGGACTGGACGCGTGATCCGTTCGTTTTGATCGAGGAAAACGGCTACTTCTTCGGCCGCGGAACCGCCGACATGAAGGCGATGGATGCCACCTGGGTCGATATGCTGATGCGCTTCAAGCAGAGTGGCTACCGTCCCAAACGTACCATCAAGCTGGCACTGACCTGCGGCGAAGAGACCACTTATGCCTTCAATGGGGCTGAGTGGCTGGCGAAGAACCGGCCCGAGTTGATCTCCGCCGCATTCGCGCTCAACGAGGGCGGTGGCGGACGCACCGACGGCCATGGCAAGGTGGT
>DATMKO010000393.1:0-2453 GCA_035571175.1 Steroidobacteraceae bacterium
ACGGTGAACTCAAGGGGCACTCTCACTCAAACCCAGCCCGGCAGCGATCCTACACGGAAAATCCGCTCCCAGGGATCAGTGAGCTGGGTTCGCCGCGCGCGCGCCGAACGGCGGCTTCGCGAACCAGATCAGAGGTATCAACAACAGGAACAAGAAGCCCAGCATGTTGAATACATCGTTGACACCCAGCGTCGATGCCTGGCCGGAAATCACGAAATTCACGTACTCGGAGGCGCCCGGGCCGGTGATCCCATGAGCCGCAAGCTGCGCTTGATACTGCGTCCATGCATCGGCGGAGTTGCGGATGTGCTCGGTCAGCACGGCGTGATGATAGTCGCTGCGTCGATTCCACACCCAGACGGCGATAGCGGTCGAAAAGCTGCCGGACATGGTGCGGACGAAATTGCTCACTCCCGAAGCTGAGGCCAGCTCGTTCGCCGGGACACCGGACAATAGAATCTGATTCAGCGGCAAGAAGAAAAATGATATTCCCACGCCTTGCATCAACCGCGGCATTGCGAACTGCGCGAAACTCGCGGTTTCATTGAGCGTTGCTGTCCAGAATATGGCCAGGCCGAACACGCAGAACGCGAAACTCGCTGCCAGCCGTAAATTGATGCGGCCGATGAATCGGCCCACGAAGGGGGTGATTATCAGACTCAGCAGGCCGACAGGAGCGATCGCGAATCCCGCCCAGGTGGCGGTGTAGCCCACGGTGGTTTGCAACCACAGCGGAAAAATGATGTTGACGCCCATGAAAGCGAAATAAGCGGCGCCGAGAGCGCAGGTGCCGACGCGAAAGTTACGCCGGCCAAATAAATGCAGATCCACCACCGGATGCTGGTCGTTGAGTTCCCAGGGAATCAGGAACGAGATGGCGATGATGGATGTGATCCCTGCCGCGAGAATGACCGGTGAATTGAACCAATCCTTCTCGTTGCCGTTATCCAGCATGAACTGCAGACTGCCGACGCCGATGACCAGCAGCACGAGGCCCACGACATCGATCGGCAGTTTGACGATCTTCGACTCGCGATGCCGCAGAATTGACCAGATGGCCGCGGCCGAGAAAGCGCCCACCGGCAAGTTGATATAGAACAGCCACGGCCAGGATAAATTATCCGTGATCCAGCCGCCGAGGATGGGGCCGAAAATCGGGGCAATCATGATCACCATCGACCACAGCGCCAGGGCAATGCCGCGCCGCTCGACCGAATAGTTGCGCAGCAAGGTCGCCTGTGCCACGGACATCATGGGTCCGGATACGAACCCCTGAACCAGGCGCGCGCCGACCAGCATCGGCAGGCTGGTCGCAAGCCCGCAGACCGCCGAAAACACCATGAACAAGCAGATCGAGGTGAGCAAGGTTCTGACTTCGCCGAAGCGCCGCGCGATCCATCCGGATAGCGGCTGCATGATTGCCGCCGCGAGCATGTAGGAACTGACCGTCCAGGTGCCTTCCGACGTGGTGACGCCCAGGCTGCCGGAGATGGCAGGCACGGAGACATTGACGATGGTCATGTCAAGGATCTCCATGAATGTCGCCATCGCGATTGCGGCGGTCAGCAACAGCAGCTTGCCGCCGTGCAATGGCGGATATTCGAACGCAGCGGCCGCCGGGGTGGAATCAGCCATTGAGCGACTTATCTAGTGATCGACGCCGAGATTTCGGTGCACAATCGCGTCGGCTTCCGCGTTGGCCTTTGCCAGATCCTGCGTATAGACCTGCGTATCGCCGACCGAGTTGTCGCTGGTGTCCATGGCCAACACCGCTCCGTTGCGCGTCGTTGTGTCGACGGTGACCGTGGCGGAGAGCCCGACACGCAACGGCGACTTTACGAGATCGCCGTCGTCAATCTGAATCCGCACCGGCACGCGCTGCACCACCTTGATCCAGTTACCCGACGCGTTTTGCGGCGGCAGCAGGGAAAACGCCGCGCCGGTGCCGGCCGACATTCCTTCCACACGGCCATGATAAATATAGGATCCGCCGTACAAATCGCTGCGCACCTCGGCCTTCTGGCCGATGCGCAGGTTGCGCAGCTGCGCTTCCTTGAAATTCGCGTCGATCCATAGGGAATTCAGCGGAATTACGCTCATCAGCGCCTGTCCCGCCTGAATATGCTGACCCAATTGCACGCTTCTTTCGGCAACATAGCCCGTGACCGGCGCGACGACGGCGTTGCGTTGCGCGGAAATCCACGCATCGCGATACACGTCCCGCGCCTGCAGCACCGCCGGATTGCTCTCCACGGCTGTGCCGTCCACCAGCGCATGTGCGGACCTCGATTGACGCTCCGCTTGGGTCAGCGCCGCGCGCGCCATTTCGACGCTTTCCTGCGCGTGGCGCACCTCTTCCGCCGGGATGGCACGTTCAGCCAACAAGGGTTCGCGCTTGGCGAGGTCGGTCTCGGCGCGCGCCAGCTCCAACCTTCGTGTTTCGATCGCCGAAT
>DATMKO010000394.1:0-3282 GCA_035571175.1 Steroidobacteraceae bacterium
GATTGAGCTGGATCGCCTGACTCTTGCCTACCGCAGCGACGGCTTCGTTGCGGTACCAGGCTTGCTCAGCGACGCGGAGATTGGGGCCTTGCGCGCGGAGATAGTCGCAATTGCACGTGGCCGCCGCGGACCGGTAGCTGGTACGACAGCACCCGATGGTTTATCGGATGAGGATGTCATCGGCAATATCCTGGCTCTGCACATGCCGCATAAGATCTCGCGGCTGATGCGCGAAACCATGTCGCATCCGCGCATCGTTGAAATCGTCAAGGCCCTGGTCAGCCCCAACCTCAAATCCATGCAGACGATGCTGTTTGTCAAGAAGGCCGGCAAGCCCGGACAAGCGTGGCACCAGGATGAACACTACATAGCCACGCGCGACCGCTCGCTGTGCGGGGCCTGGATCGCACTCGACGATGCGACCGTCGAGAACGGCTGCATGTGGATGCATCCCGGATCGCAGCTGCGCGGGGTTCTATATCCCGTAAAGCCGCATGCAGATGCGCGCTTCGATTCCGCCGACGAAGCGTTCGGCCACGGCTATCAACGCGAAGGCGGTGTCCCGATCGAGTTGAAGGCCGGCGGCGTGGCATTTTTCAATTGCTATGTTCTGCATCGCTCGCTGCCGAACAATGCCAAATCTGGATTCCGTCGCGCGCTCGTCACCCACTATATGTCCGCTGAAAGCCTGCTGCCTTGGACGATGGGCGCCGACACGGCGCGTCCGGACGTGCGCGATATCGTAATGATCTGCGGCCAGGATCCGTACGCGTGGCGAGACATCGAGGACATCACCCGCCCGTATCTGCGTTCGGAATCCGCGCGGCGCGATTGAGATTCACGGCTAGGTTCAGCGTGGCTATACCTGGAGAGTCCAGTTGAGCGTCGCAACGGGTAGCACGGCGTCGAGCAGCGCAGCCGACCTGCGGCGCCAAAAATTGAGTCTCACGTTCAAGGCGATCTATGGCAGCGGCCAGTTGGTCGACGGCGTCACCCAGATAGCCTTGAGCACGTTTTTGTTCTTCTATGTAACGGCGGTCTGCGGTCTATCCGGCGCCTTGACTGGCGCATCGCTGTCCATCGCATTGGTAGTGGACGCGGTCGCAGATCCGGTTGTGGGACTGGTATCTGATAACAGCTGGACGCGCTTGGGTAGACGGCATCCATTTTTGATCATCGCCGTCGTGCCCACTGCGCTTAGCTTGGGACTGCTGTTTTCCATCCCGGCCGGACTGTCGCAGAGTGCCCTGTTCGCCTACGTGACGTTGGTTTCGATCGCGCTGCGGGTCTCGCACTCGGCATTCAATCTGCCATTCGTAGCCTTGGGAGCCGAGCTTTCAGACGATTATTCGGAGCGCACCAGTATTGTTTCCGCGCGTTTCATTTTCAACGTCATCGCGACCTTCAGCTGTTTGGCGCTGGGGTTTCTGGTGTTCTTGAAAGGCGCCGATGGGCTGTTGAACCGGTCTGCGTACTCGCCGTTCGGCTGGGCCTCGGCTGGCCTGGTAATGGCCGGCGGACTTACCTGCGCGCTCGGCACCTTGAGCGCCTTGGGGCGTCTGCATCCCGCCGAGGATGCGCAAGGCACGGTCGTTGCCCGGTTTACCCGCGACCTGCGCGAGCTGTTCAGCAACAAATCCTTCCTGGTGCTCTTCTTCAGTGCCTTGGTGCTGTTTCTTGGCATCGGTATTTTCACCACCTTGTCGCTGCACGCCAATAAGTTTTTCTGGCGCCTGCCAGAAAGAATGATCCAAGCAGTCTCCATATTGCCGACGCTGGGATTCGGCATCGGAACATTGCTCAACGCCGTCACGGCCAAGCGCATCGAGCGCCTCACCGCAATATTCATCGGATTGGCCGTTCTTTGCCTGACGCAAGGCCTGTGGCCGTTGCTCCGAGTACTGCATCTGCTGCCCGACAACGGCACGGCGGTTTATGCGATTTTGATTGCCAACGCCATCGCTGCCGGCGCCGCCACCGGCTTCTTCGGCGTCTCGCAGCACTCGATGATCGCGGACGCCAGCGACGAACACGAGTATTTGTTCGGCACGCGCCGCGAGGGACTGCTCTACGCCAGCCTCAACTTTTCCGCCAAGGCTGCGGTCGCCCTGGGCGCGCTGATCGCGGGTGTTGCCCTGGATCTGATCGCTTTTCCGAGCGGCATTGCCGCCCATCCCGACTTGCAATTCCATATTCCTCCCGGGACGCTGCAGAAATTAGGCCTGATCTACGGTCCCGGCGCCGCGTTGGTCACGGCATTCGCGGGCGTGATCTTCACGCGCTATCGCCTCAAGAGGGAACCACACACCCGCATCTTGGAAGCGTTGGCGAAGAGGCGGGGATCCACAGCCTAGCGCCGCTCGTCAGCAATTCGTACTAACATGTAGCTTTAGCTCGCGGACGGCGTATGACTGAACCAAAACTCGAACAGCTGGTTACCGTGGTACGCGACGGCGCAATCGCAACGGTCACGCTGAGCCGCGGCGATGGGCGCAATGCGCTGTCGCGGCGGCTCATGTTGCAGCTGACGGAAGCGGCAAACGGGTTCGCGGATGATCTGCAAACGCAAGCAATCGTTCTCGCAAGCCAAGGAGCATTTACCGCGGGCGTCGATTTGAAGGACCCTGCTATCGATCAAATCCGCGAGGCCGGGCTGCTCGAACGGCGCCAGTTTCTCAAGGTAGGTCCGGATTTATGCGACGCGTGGCAGAAAGTCGACCAGGTTACGATTTGCGCGATCGAAGACTATTGCATCGGCGGCGGGGTGGCATTGGCCGTTGCGTGCGATTTTCGTGTGGTGGGGAAAAGTGCCGTGCTGCGCCTGCCGGAAATTCCGCTCGGCATGAACATGAGCTGGCACGCGGTTCCCCGGCTGGTATCGCTCATCGGCCCGGCGCGCACCAAGCGCTTTGTAATGTTCGGCGAGAAGATCGGCGCGCAGCAATCGCTCGCCTGGGGTCTCGCTGATGAAGTGGCGCCGGACGGCGAGGCGTTGGCGGCGGCCAGGCGCTGGGCGGAAAAGATCGCAAAACTTCCGCCAAATGCAGTGCGCATGACCAAGCATTCAGTGAATGCGGCCGCAAATGCGCTGCACCACGCGGCCAGCTTCATGGATCTCGATCAATATCTGCTGGCAGCCAGCAGCGAAGACTATCGCGAAGGGATACTGGCCTTCCGCGAGAAACGCACGCCGAAGTTCACGGGCCGATAGGGCCGGTTCAATTGACTTGTCGGTCGCGATTCGCCCAATACGGATTGCGCAGTTCGCGCTTCAACACCTTG
>DATMKO010000395.1:0-11225 GCA_035571175.1 Steroidobacteraceae bacterium
GATCTGGCCGCGCCGATCGGCTTCCCGCGCCAGGCGCATCACCTCGCAGCACATGGCCAATGATTCGTCCGATGTCTGGCCTTGATTGCGGGTGGCAAATCCATCAGAGGCAGCGCATACCGCTCCCAGTTCGGCGAGCCCCGCTTCGATCGCCCGCAGCGCGCCGCGCTTGTTGAGCACCAAGCCAATGTAGGTTACATCGTCGCGTCGCGGCAAACCTGCGGACACGGCTTCGGCGTCGGCCATTTGCGGGACTAATTTCGGATTCACGAAGCTGGCAACCTCGATCCGGCGCACTCCGGCATCGATGGCGCGCTCGATCAATTCCAATTTCTGCTGCGTGCTGAACAGCGTCGCTTCGTTCTGCAACCCATCCCTCGGACCGACTTCGACTATCTCAATCTCACGCATCGCGCGCCCCCGAACACCTGAAGTTCAAGCTCGAAATCACTTTAGCATTGTGCGTCATCACACGTTCAAAGGTCAAATATAAATGTTAATTTTCAATGTATTACGATATTATTTTAATATCATTTATTGATCTAGCGGCGTGCCATACCCGCCTCCTCCCGGAGTACAGATCACCATGACATCGCCAACCTGCATTTCAACCTGACCGATGTGCCCCATTCTCTCCACCCGTCCGTCGATTCGCTCAATGAAATTCTCGCCGACCGCGCCCGCGGCGCCTCCGGCCATGCCGAATGCGCCGTGCTTGCGCCCGTTGCTCAAAATGGAAGCCGTCATCGGCTCGAGGAAACGTATGCGCCGCACCCCGCCGTCTCCGCCGTGCCAGCGTCCTGCACCGCCCGACCTTGAGCGTATCGCATAGGACTCGAGCCGTACCGGGAACCTGAATTCCAGGATCTCCGGATCGGTGAGTCGCGAGTTGGTCATGTGGATTTGGACCACGCTGGTGCCGTTAAATTCCGGTCCCGCTCCCGAACCGCCGGCGATCGTCTCGTAGTACTGGTATTGCGCGTTGCCGAAGGTGAAATTATTCATGGTGCACTGGCCGGCAGCCATCACGGCCAGCGCTCCGTACAGGGCGTTGGTCACGCAGGTCGAGGTCTCGACATTGCCGGCCACCACCGCTGCCGGATGCTGCGGATTCAACATGCAGCCCTCGGGCAGAATCAATTGCAAGGGCCTCATGCATCCCGCATTCAGGGGAATATCATCGGCTACCAGCGTGCGGAACACATACAGCACGGCGGCGGTGGCGACCGCGCGCGGCGCGTTGAAATTGTTGGACAACTGCGCGCTCGTGCCGCTGAAGTCGATGCAGGCCGAGCGAGCGCTTTCATCGATGCGCACCGCCACCTGGATGCGCGCGCCATTGTCCAGCGGCAGCACGAACTCGCCGTTCTTGAGCACGCTGATGACACGGCGCACCGACTCCTCGGCATTGTCCTGCACGTGCCGCATGTATGCGGTGACCGTAGCCGCGCCGTAATGCGCGACGAGGGACTTCAGTTCCAGGCTGCCCTTGGCATTGGCCGCGATTTGCGCCCGCAAATCGGCAAGATTCTGCGCGGGATTTCGCGATGGGTGAGTACCGCTGCCCAGCAATTCACGCAACGCAGCCTCGCGCAGCGCGCCGCCTTCCACAAGCTTGAAATTGTCGATCAATACGCCCTCATCATCGATGTGCTTGGAGAATGGCGGCATCGAGCCCGGCGTGATGCCGCCGATATCGGCATGGTGTCCGCGCGAGGCCACAAAGAAACCCGGCGCCGTATCGGAATCCTGCAGATACACCGGCGTCACGACCGTAATATCGGGCAGGTGTGTACCGCCGTGATAGGGATCATTCAATACATAGACATCGCCGCCGCGCATCTGCGGATTGCGGTCGATGACGGTGCGAATCGACTCGCTCATCGAGCCCAGGTGCACCGGCATGTGCGGCGCATTCGCAATCAGCTGTCCGTGCGCGTCGAACAGCGCGCAGCTGAAGTCCAGCCGCTCCTTGATATTGACCGAATAAGCGGTGTTCTGCAGGCGCAATCCCATTTGTTCGGCGATGTTCATGAAAATGTTGTTGAACAGTTCGAGCATCACCGGATCGGCATCGGTGCCGACGGATGAGCTGCCCGGGCGGCGTCGAACGCGCCGCAATTCGATACAGCCGGCAGCCGTCACGCGCGCCTCCCATCCCGGCTCAACCACGGTGGTTGCATGGCGGTCGGCGAGAATGGCTGGACCCGCGACACGTGCACCGTCGCGCAGACCCTCGGTCCGATGGAGCCGTGCCTTGCGCCAACCAGCGGCTTGTTCATCGGCCAAGCAGTACATGGAAATATTCGCGTCCGCCTCAGGTTCATACGGCAGCGCAGGTTCCTGCGATATCGGCGGCGGCGCGGCCGCCCCGGGTGCAATGCATTCCACGGAAACGGCCTCGATTACCAACGCGTGGTTCGGCATTACGAATTCAAAGCGACGCCGATAACTGCGCTCGAACTCCTCGCGAATCATGCGCAGCGCCTCGAGCGGCGGCATGTGCCCCGGCATTTCGCAGGCCAGCGCCGTGTCCGTACCCTGGTAGCGGATATGTATCCGCGATACGGTATGCAGTGCCGCGCCGGCCAGCCCCTGCTTCTTGAGCTCCGCGGCGGCCTCCTGTTGCAGACGCGAGGCGATCGCCTGCGCGGCCACCAAGCCGCGATCGTCGAGATCGTGCTCGACAGCCGCCTCGCGCATCGCGACCTGATCGGCAAGTCCCATACCAAAGGCCGAGAGCACCCCAGCCAACGGATGGATGAATACGCGCGTCATGCCTAAGGCATCCGCCACCAACCCCGCGTGTTGTCCAGCCGCCCCGCCAAAAGCTTGCAGCGTGTAGTCGCTCACATCGTGACCGCGCATCACGGAAATGCGCTTGACGGCGTTCGCCATGCTGCCCACCGCGATCTTAAGGGCGCCGCCGGCGACATCCTCCGAGCCGATCACCCGCGCCGCACTCGTCATGCGCTGCGCCAACTCGGCGAAGCGCCGGACAACGATATCGCGATCCAAGGATTCATCCGCTTTGGGGCCGAAGACTTTTGGGAAATACGCCGGCTGGATACGCCCCAGCAGGACGTTGGCGTCGGTCACGGTGAGCGGCCCACCACGCCGGTAACACGCAGGTCCTGGCGTGGCGCCAGCGGATTGCGGTCCCACACGCAATCGCGCGCCGTCGAAGTGGATGATGGAGCCGCCGCCGGCCGCGATGCTGTGAATGCTCATCATGGGCGCGCGTACGCGAACCCCGCCGACTTCGGTGTCGAATGCACGTTCATACTCGCCGGCAAAATGACTCACGTCGGTCGAAGTGCCGCCCATGTCAAAACCAATCAGCCGCGTGTGCCCCGCTGCTTGGGCAGTGCGCACCATGCCGACAATGCCGCCGGCCGGTCCGGAAAGGATGGCATCCTTGCCAAAGAAACGATGCGCCTGGGTCAAGCCGCCGGAACTCTGCATGAAAAACAGCGGCACTCCGGGCATCTGGTGCGCGAGCTTGTCGCAGTAGCGCCTCAAGATCGGCGACAGGTACGCGTCCACCACCGTGGTGTCGCCACGCGGCACGAGCTTCATCAGCGGGCTCACGCGGTGCGATACCGAAATCTGCGTAAAGCCGATTTCGCCGGCAATGCTCGCAGCGGCGAGCTCGTGATGGATGTACCGATAGCCGTGAAGGAACACGATGGCGCAGCAGCGAAGCCCCGCCGCAAAGGCATCCTGCAATTGCGCCCTGAGATCACGCGTGTCGAGCGATTGGATCGTTTCTCCATGTGCACCCACCCGCTCATGAGCTTCGATCACCCGCTCATACAGCATTTCGGGAAGCACGATGTGGCGGTCGAACAATCTAGGCCGCGCCTGCGCGGCAATCCTCAGCGCATCGCCAAAACCCCGGGTAATGACCAGCAGTGTGCGCTCGCCCTGGCGCTCCAGAAGTGCGTTGGTCGCCACGGTGGTTCCCATTTTCACGCAAGCCACCTGCGCGGCGCTGATCATCTCGGTGGGGGCGAGCTTGAGCAATCGGCGGATGCCTTCCACCGCCGCGTCATCGTATTGAGAGGAATTCTCCGACAGCAGCTTGAGCGTGTGCAGCGACCCATCGGGTGCGCATCCGATGACATCCGTGAAGGTACCGCCGCGGTCGATCCAGAACTCCCAACGCTTCATCGCTCAGCCTTGGATGATTCGCACATGACTGCATTTGCACGGCATATTGCTAGGTAGCGAATTGCTTGACCTCGTCGGTCAGCGCGCGGCCCTTGGTTTCCGGAAGCGCCCAGGCCGACACGATCACCACGGCATACGCCGCGATGGTGAATCCGGCTATCGCATCGCTCAACGATAGGTGGCTGCTCAAAACGCCGATCAGCGAGGGACAGAACCCGCCGATTCCGCGTCCAACGCTGTAACTGAATCCCTGACCCGAGCCGCGCACGGCGCCCGGATACAGCTCCGCCAGGCATGCTCCCATGCCGGAAAATATCCCGAGCACGAAAAATCCCAATGGAAAGCCGATCAGGAACATGCCGCCCGCGACCGGCAGACGCGTGTACAGCACAATCAGCACCGCTGCGCAGCAGGCGAACACGATGAAGCCGCGCCGGCGCCCCATCCAGTCCGCGAGCCAGCCGCTGGTGAGATATCCTGCCAGCGAGCCGACGATCACCATCAACACATAGCTGGTGGTGCCACCCACGGACAGGTGGCGCTCGGTGGCGAGGAAGGTCGGCAGCCACGTGGTCACCGAATAGTAGGCGCCGAGCATCCCGGTCGACAATAAGGTCGCCAGCAGCGTCGTGCGCAGCAGTGAACCGCGGAAAATATCCAGGTATTCGCCACGCCGCGGCGCGCTGCCGTGTGCCGCGAGGCGTTGCGCACGCATCTTCAAGTAGATGGGCGGCTCCGAAACCCTGCGGCGAATGTAGATGATCAGCAAGCCCGGCAACAACCCCAACCAAAACACGATCTTCCACGCCCATTGTGGCGGCGCCAGGGAGCTTACGGCCCAAAACGCCAGTGCGGCCGCAGCCCAGCCCACCGACCAGCTACTTTGCACGAGTCCCGCCGCCTTGCCGCGATGGCGCGCATCGATGATCTCGGCAACCAGCACGGATCCTACCGCCCATTCACCGCCGAAACCAAATCCCTGCATGGCGCGTGTGAAGAACAGCTGCGCGAAGGAGTGCGTGAAGCCGCTTAAAAAAGTAAAGGCCGCAAACCACAACACCGTGAGCTGCAAAATGCGTGCGCGGCCATACCGATCAGCGAGCACGCCCGCAGCCCATCCACCGATCGCCGAGGTAATCAGCGTGCCGCTCGCAATGTAGCCGGCCTCGGCCTTGCTGATGCTCCAAAGGCTGAGCAACGTGGGAATGATGAAGCTGTAGATCATGAAATCAAAGCCGTCCAGTCCATAGCCGGCGTACGCCGCCAGCAGCGCGCGCCGTTCACCTGCGGTAGTTTTTTGCAGCCACATGAATCGTGCTTATCTTCTTCTTAGGTTCGGGTGCGCAAGCGCAGGTCAGTCCAGCTGGCATCCGCCATCCAACCGCCGTCCACCGGCAAACTGACGCCATTGATGAATCCGTTGCGTTCCGAGTCCGCCAGAAAGGCGATCGCTTCGGCCACATCCTGGGCGCGCGCAAAGCGCGCCGACGGCACGCGATCGACGATATCGGCATCGCTGTAGGCACCGCCGCCCTGATCCACCGCGTCCATGTCGGTTTTGATCCAACCGGGGCAGACCGCATTGACGCGCACGCCTCGCCCGCCCCACTCGGCCGCGAGCGTCCGGGTGAGCCCGATGAGACCATGCTTCGATGCGTTATAGGCACAGCGATGAATGATGCCGGCGAGCCCCGCCACCGAGGCCACATTCACGATGCTGCCGTGCCGGCGTTTGAGCATCTGCGCTCCCAGATATCGGCACAACAGAAACGGACCAAACAGGTTGATGGCCATGACGCGCTGCCACTGCGCCGCGGTGGTTTGTTCGGCGGGAACGATCAAACTGACGCCGGCGTTATTCACCAAGCCATCGAGCGCGCCGTGGTCCACCGCGATTCGATCCGCCAAGTGCTGCACGAACGCTTCGGATGAAACATCGCCCGTCACACCGTCGACCTGCGCGCCTTGATCCCGCAGTTGCGCTACTTGCGCATCGACGGACTGGATGTCGAGAAGAATCACGCGGTACTCGCGCTGCGCCAACAGGGAAGCCGTCGCAAGTCCGACGCCTTGTGCAGCCCCCGTGATCAGGATCGTTTTTTTGGGCGCCGTCATACTGGCGCTTGTTTCGGCTGCATATCCAGGCAGATCTGCACCGCGTGGCCCAGCGATGACGCGGATTTGTCGGCTTCGTGCATCTCTCCTCCTCCGCCTTCGGCCTCCGGCTGCAGCAGCATTCCGGGTAGAAATACTGCAACGATGCACGCCCGGGGAAAACGCCGCCGCATCTCCTGCGCCGTCGCGTCGCCTCGCTCGCGCTCCTCGCTTGGAAAGGCGCTGACGACGTAGACGATGGAAACTGCATCGGCCGCGTTCGGCGGCGGCACGGCGCTCAAGTCCTCGAGCGACATGTGGCGAGCGTCGATCTTCTGGTCGCGCAAAATGCGCACCAACAATTCGGTCGCCAGATCATCCGCCATCGTTCCCAGTCCGACGCATACCATCACCGATCCAGCCGGGACCTCCAGCGGTCCCTGCCATCGACCGCTGATCGACTCGCGCTGTCGGCGCAGAAGTTGCCCGGCGCTGGACTTATCGAGCACCGAGGTTCGTAGACGGCGGCGCGACGGGCGGCGGCTTTCCCCGCCGATGGCGGCGATCACCGAGACGATGGCACTGCGGACTCTCAATTGTTGCTCGGTGCTGATGGCGCCGGACTCAAGATCGATTCGCGCAAGGTGCAAGGCGGGCATCAACACCATATCGCAATAGTTGGCGAACGAATTGCGCTTGAGAAACTCGCGGGCTCTCGCGATGATTTCGTCCGAATCGGCAGACAGCGCGCGTTGATAGAACTGCTGCGGCATGGTCAGTGCCTGGGTGTCGCCCAATAGAATATCCAGCAGGCTCAATGCCTTGATGTGACGGCCGGCGACCAACAAACACAGCGTCAAGGGTGTCGAGACGATCAATCCGATCGGCCCCCACAACCAGCTCCAAAAAATCGCGGCGATGATCACCGACAGCGGTGATAAGCCCGTGGTGTGCCCGTAAAGCTGCGGTTCGATCAATTGCGCGGCGATGAGTTCCACGACGACGAAAAGTCCGAGCGTCGCAAATGCCGTGCTCCATCCAGAATCGACGGCGGCGGCGAGCAAGGAGGCAGAAAGCGCCGCAATCCACACCCCGACGTAGGGCACGAAGCGCAGCATCGTGGTCAACGCCGCCCATACCAACGGGTGCGGCAGACCGATGATGCTGAGCCCGACCCACACCAAGGCGCCGACGCCGAAATTAACGGCGAATTGCGACACGAAAAACCGTGACAAACGATCTCCGGCCTCGTTGATCACCAGTGTGGTGAGGCGGATGTCCGTGCCGCCGGCAATGCGAATGAAGCGATCGCGCAACGCTTCCTGTTCGAGCAACAAGAACACCAACACCACCAGGACGATTCCGGAGGTCTCGATGGGCACCCAGATTGAACCCAGCACCTTTTCCATGACCTGCAAAGGATTGGCCGGAGCTTCGTGCAATTCCACCGGAATGGGAACCTTCGACGCCGCTGCGACAGGCTGCGTCTGACTCGGCGCCTGCGGCTGCGTCAGTACTTGCGGCTGCGCGGCCTCCTCATGCCGGTTGAACGCCCTCGCGGCCTGCTCGGTGAGGACATTGACGCGCCCCAGGGTGACGCTGTTCAAGGTTTCCAGTTTGCGTTCCAGGGTTCGCTCGTACCTCGGCAGATTGCCTGCCATGCGCACCAACTGCGTACCAATGACGGTCGCAACCGCGCCAAATGACACTGCCAACATCAGCACCGCGGCCAGCACCGACCAGGTCTGTCCCAACCCGACGCGGCGCAGCGCGCGCACCAACGGCGCAATCAAAAGACTGAGAATGAATGCCAGAGTAACCGGCACCAGAATGTCGCGCGCGAAGTACAGCAGCCCCAATAGCGTGGCCGTCGCGATTACTCCCAAGGCGCGATCGCCGGCGGAGGCGGCGGTTGGATCCGGTTCGAGCGTATCTCCTGATGCCATGCGCTACTTCTTCCCGGTGGCCGGATCGTCCGCTGCGTTGACGGCCACGAAGATGCAGCAATTGGCCCTTTCCGCCAGGGACACCCGCTGCGAGCCGGACCACCAAAAGCCCCCCTTCGGCTGCGGATAGTGGCCCAATACGATGAGATCGATGCGCAGTCGCTTGGAATATTCGATGATCTGATCGGTGTATTCGCCTGTGGCCAGATAGCCTTCCGCGATGACGTCGCGCGCTTTCAGCCATTCAATGGATTCAGTCAGAAGTTTGCGAGTCTCAGCCGCCCCATCGACGATGCAGGCGTGGCCCGCGGCACCCGCGGCGACCGCCGCCTGCGCAACTTGCGTGGGAACGATGGACAGCACGAACACTTGCGCGCCAAGCGTCATGGCCAACTCCGCGCCGCGGCGCAGCGCCCGGCGACCGGCTTCAGTACCGTCATAGCAGAGCAGCACGCGCTTGAACATATTCACTCCAGTTCGAACTGAAGGCTTCTCACGCCGATCTCGACGCCCGTCGAATCCCAGGTCCATTCATCAAAACACGCGCGGCGCGATTGATCAATGCGCACCAACGTCGAGCAGCGGGTGCCATAATCTCCCGCCCGCACGAAGGCACTCGAAACCATGCGCTCCCACGGCAGACTGAGGCCGGTGCGCGGCAACCTTTCGTCCGGCGCCGGCGCATCATCCCGCAGCAGTGCAAGCGCGGCGCTGCTGTCCCGCAAGTCCGTGAGCGCCGCCGACAGCCGCGACTTGGCGTTCTGTACCTTCGGCCATGGCGTATCCAGCAAATGATTCGAGAGGCCGTAGATGCCGGGCTTGAGCTCGCGGCCGCGACCGATCGTGCTCTCAAACACGGCGAGCCGTTCTCCGTCGGAGAAAATCAGGCTGAAGCCGTTGTAGCCCGCGGCGACGCCCCCGAGGTAATCCAGGGTCTCCGCCGTGCCGGCGCCGGACTTGAGGATGGTGGTGACCAGCGCACCGCGGCTGGGTGCATCCGTCCGCCGCTGTTCGGGATCTCGGAAATTCGTCAGGGCGGCGAAGCGGCCGGTGCGCGTGATTCCGAGCCAAGTCCCGCCCGCCTCAAGATCGCGCCCCGCCAGGATCGGCGGCTGGCTATCCCACCACTGCGCAGGCGCAGTCGGCCGCGTGTACAACTCGTCGCGGTTCGCCGCGATCACGCACGGGTAATTCTCGCTGCCTCGCCACGCCACCAGCACCAAGCACATCAAGACTCCTCGCGTCGCACTGACCGCACAAACCTACGCGCCCGGCGGCAAGAACTCCAGAGCCCTTTATTGCCTGGACAACTGGACGCGATATACTTCGTGACACCGCAGGCGATCTCGGCAATCAATCGATGAGGGGACTGAACATGCAATTGTACCGATCGCAGAATGGTTTGTTGCCGGTCATCGCCATGGCGCTATGCGCCGTTGTCTTGCTGACGGCGCCTGGCTTGAGCCGGGCGGCCGATGCGGCGGCGAAGCCCATTTGTCCCAATGATGATTCGGGGCTGGCGCTGCCCGCGGGCTTCTGCGCCACCATTTTTGCCGACGGCATCGGTCATGCGCGGCACATGGCGGTCGCTGCCAATGGCGTGGTGTATGTGAACACCTGGTCCGGACGTTATTACGGCAACGACACGCCGCACGTCGGCGGCTTCCTGGTCGCGTTGCAAGACACCACCGGCAGCGGCAAAGCCGACATCAATCAACGATTCGGCGAGACCGTGCAAAGCGGCGCGGCCGGCGGCACCGGAATCGGCATTTATAACGGCTGGTTGTACGCCGAACTCAACGACAAAATCATCAAGTTCAAGTTGAACAAGGCTGCGGCGCTGCCCGACGAGAAATCGCAAATCGTGGTCGGCGGGTTACCCTTGGGCGGGGATCATCCCATGCACCCTTTTGCGATCGACACCGCCGGCGACCTTTACGTCGACGTCGCCAGCGCCACCAATTCCTGTCAGGAGAAAAATCGCACGCTGCGGTCACCGGGATTGGAGCCTTGCACCGAGCTCGAGACGCGAGGCGGCATCTGGCTTTACAAGGCTGACGAAACAAATCAAAAATTCTCAGCGGCGCAGCGCTACGCGACCGGCATACGCAATGCCGAGGGCTTTGGCGTCGACTCCGAAGGAAAGCGCATTTTCGTCACCCAGCATGGGCGCGATCAGCTGCACACCAACTGGCCCGATATCATCAAGGAAGCTGATCAAGAAGCCACGTTGCCGTCCGAAGAGGTGCTGCTCCTGAAAAAGGGCGGCGATTACGGTTGGCCGAAGTGCTACTACGATCCGTTCTTATCGTCGCTGGTGCTGGCGCCCGAGTACGGCGGCGACGGCAAAACCGTCGGCTTATGCGCGCAAAAGAGCGCGCCGCTGGCAATTTATCCGGCGCATTGGGCGCCCAACGACATGGTGCTGTACTCCGGACAGCAATTTCCCGCCCGCTATCGCAAAGGCGTGTTCATAGCCTTCCACGGCTCGTGGAATCGCGCGCCGTACAGCCAGGGCGGCTACAACGTGGTGTATCAAGCGCTGTCCGCCGACAAAGCATCGGGCAGCTGCGAGATTTTCGCCGACGGCTTTGCCGGCACGGACAAATCGCCCGCGAAGGCCGCGCATCGTCCTACCGGCCTCGCCGTGGGACCGGATGGCGCGCTGTATGTTGCCGATGATGTCGCCGGGCGCATCTATAAAATCGTTTATCGCGGCGCTGCTGGCGCCGCTGATGCAATCACACCGGTACCCTGTCCCAGCCCGACGGAGCCGGCCGGACCCATCGCCGCCGCGCGCGCGGTACCCCCCGAGGGCACTCATCCCGATGCCGGGTCTGACACCGGCGCCCTGAAGCCGCCCGCGGGAGCGACGCCGGCGATGCTGGCGCTGGGTAGTCGCGTCTATCGCGGACAAGTGGGCGGCGCGACCTGCACGGGCTGTCACGGCGCCAACGGCACCGGTTCGCCGCTGGGACCGGATTTGACCAATGGCAAATGGTTGTGGAGCGA
>DATMKO010000396.1:0-6100 GCA_035571175.1 Steroidobacteraceae bacterium
GATGCCGCCGCCCAACCCCGCCGCGAGCGGCGGGATCATCGCCAGCCAGCCGCTTTCTAGAATGTTGAAATGGCGCTCTTGAACCAAGTACAGAAAGCACCAATTGCCGATCAAATAAAAAACATAGTTCATGCACACGTACGAGACGGTCAGAAGCAGAATCGAGCGGTTCGCAAGCACCTGCATGATTCGGCGGCCGGAGATGGTGGTGGGCGATTGCTGCAAGGATCTAGGATCGAGCTCGGCAAGTTCAGCGGCGCTAACCGAGGGATGTTCGTTGGGCGTATTGCGTCCATACCATGCCCACAGGGCGATGACGACGATTGCCGGCAACGCCGGCCAAAAAAGCGCTTTTTGCCAGCCGACGGAACTCATCAGTAGGGCGACGATGGGCGGCGTTGCGGCGGCAGCGAATTGCATGCCCATCGTCTGCACGCCCTGGATGATCGCCCACTTTTCCGGCCGAAACCATGCCTCCATGACGCCCGATCCCACGGGAAAAATACCGGCCTGCGCCAGACCCATCAGCAGCTGCAGGGCAAACAGCATGAGGAACAATGCACTGCCTTGTAGCAGCCTTGGCGCCAACGGCGTGAGCACCGTTGCCAGGAAGGCAACGATGCCAATCAAGGTAAATGTCACGCGAGCACCGAGGCGCTGGCCGATCACGCCGCCTGGAAACTGGAAAGCGGCATAGCCCAGGACGAATGCCCACTCGAGCCAGCCAACCTGCACCTGGCTGATCCCCAAGTCCGGCATGATGCGTTCGGCAGCTACCGTCAGTCCCTTCTGCTGGAAATAAGCGATGAACGCAAACGCAAACAGGAAGGCGAAGATCCGCCAGCGAACCCGATGAGTCAGGGCGTGGAAGGCCGTGATGCGCGGTGGGTTCACTCGCTGCCCAACCGCTCTCCGACGTAGCGGCGGATATCGAGACTGAAATCCTCCATCGGTGCATAGTAGCCGTGCGTGTGCACGCGACTGTGCATCCCCCGTTGCACGGTTTCGCAGATCGACCAGTCCTGGCGGTTGGTGATGTCCCAAAACGCGACAGCATCGCTGGGATCAAAATTCGACTGCGTCATTTCGTGAGGTTCAAAAAGAAAGTGACAGGTAATGTCGGTGCGCTCGGGACCGCGCGGCTGCAGAATGAAAACAGCGGCGTGATCGCACGCCAGGCTTATAAACAGATTCGGATAAAGAACTTCGCCCTTGTGGCGCGTGCGCTCGTCCGCGTTAAGATCCGGGAACGCGCGCCGGGTCGTCTGCCCCGAATGGGTAAAGGTGTAGGCACCGTCGCGGTGTGGAATGCCGCGCGACCAGTCCAACGCGCCGCCGCCTGCTTCGCGGAAAGCCGGCACAACGGCACACAACTCAGGATGCACGCCGCCGCAGTGATAGCACTCATTGTAGTTCTCGCAGATTACTTTCCAGTTGGCCGCGACCTCGTATCGAAGCGTTTTCCCGATGCGCAGCTGCGCCAACGGGTAACGCTCGATCCTCGCCGGAATCGGCCCAAGCTGCTCGCTGAGAGGCCGCGCCTCGGCGGGCGTGAGATGCAGAAATACGAAGCCGCCCCAGCACGCCACGCCCACCGGGTACAAACTGATCGAACTCTTGTCGAAACCCGGAAGGCTGCTCATGTGCGGGGCGCCGATCAAGTGTCCGTCGAGATCGTACGACCATTGATGATACGGGCAGATGATGGAACGGCCGGCGATCACCCCGCCGCGAACCGCCAAGCCCGGAGTGGGCGCATCATCGGTGCGGCACAGACGCGCGCCGCGGTGCCGGCACACGTTGTAAAACGCCCGCAGCTCCGCGTCGCGATTGCGCACCACGATTATGCTTTCACCGGCGATGTCGATGACGCGGTGATCCCCCGGCGCCAATAATTCCTCCTCGCGCCCGGCGCAAAGCCATTCGCGGTAGAAGATGCGTTCTCTTTCCCGGCGATAGATTGCTTCATCGTAGTACCAGCTCGACGGCAGCGTCGGTTCGAGTCCCTTGATCTTCGCGGCTGCTTGTGAATTCATGGTGAGCGTACCCCTTGGCTGCCTTCGTCGTAGAGCAGAGGCGCGCTCGCCAGGATCGGCGAGTCGCGCCGGTAGATTTCGCGCCCCGCGGGTTGGTCGAGCTCGCGAGCGTAGCGGTGTCCACTGTGCACGGCATGCGCGATCGCTCCCGGAGCCAGCGCATCGCCGATGCAATCGACCGAGGCGATGCCTGCGGCATCCCAGTCGGCGCGGCGCGCAATCAGCGAGCGATAAAGCTCATGTTTGGCGGCGCGCGCGCCGACAATGACGAGAGATTTACAGGGCAGCGATTGTTCCTCGCCGGTGAAGACATTGGCAATCACCAATGCATCGTCCTTGATACGCGCAACCAGGGTAAGGGTCTTGAGAACCACCCCCGCATTTGCAAGCGCCCGGTGCACCTGTGGCTGTTCATTGGTCATGATGGTCCACGCGGATGCGTGGCCCGCCGGAGTTACGTAGGTGACCCTGTTTCCGGCTCGCGCCAATGATTCGGCCAAGGCACCGCCCATGTAGTAGTTGTCGTAATCAAAGACCACGATCGGGCTCTCGATGTGCTGCCCGGCGGCGACATCGTCCGGGGTGAAAACATTGGGGGCGTCGAGCGACCGGACCGGAAGTTCGAGGCTCGAATACAGCCGCCGGGTCCAAAGTGCACCTGTGGCGATGACGATGCGCTGATGTTCGAGGCCGAGAATGTCGTCGACCGAAAGCGTGTTTCCCGCGTACAAAGTGACGTTGTCGAGCCGCCGCAATTGACCCAGACGCCAATCGAGAACGCGGCCCCAGCTCGCAAGCCCCGGCAGAGTGGTCTCAAAGCGCAAACGACCGCCGAACTGTTCGGCGGCTTCCGCCAGGGAGACTCGATAACCTCGTCTGCCCAAGGTCAACGCGCACTCGAGCCCCGCCGGGCCGCCGCCGACGACCAGCACGGCGGACACCGCGCCCGCTTCTGCAAAGCGCTCCGGGTGCCAGTCGCGGCGCCATTCCTCGCCGATGGTTGGATTTTGCGTGCAGCGCACCGGCACACCGTCATGCCAGCTGGAAATGCAGATGTTGCAGCCTATGCATTCGCGGATGTCCTGTTCACGGCCTTCGTTGATCTTGCGGGGCAGAAAAGGATCGGCAATCGACGGTCGCGCGGCGCCGATCAAATCGAGCACTCCGCGCTTGATTTGCGACACCATGGTGTCTGGTGAAGTGAAGCGTCCGACTCCCACCACGGGCTTTTTCGTCATGCGTTTGACGAACTCGATCACCGGCTCGTGGCCGCCTTCCGCGGCAAAGCGGGATGGCGCGCAATCGCTGGGACTGGAGTCCATCTTGACATCCCACAGATCCGGGACATCCGCGAGCAACGCCACCACCTCATGAGCTTCGGACGCGGCGCGCTCGCTGGGACGGGCGCGCAGTTCCTCGAGACTGATTCGCAGTGCCACGGCGCAGGTGCCGCCCACGGCGTCGCGAGTCGCCTCCAATAGTTCTCGCACGATGCGTACCCGATTGGCTACGGTGCCGCCGTATTCATCGCTGCGGTTATTCCATTCGGGAAGCAAAAATTCATAGGGCAGATAACCCATGCCGGCGTATACGTACACAATGTCGAAACCAGCGCGTTTCGCCTTGCGCGCGGCTTCCGCCTGCCAGCGCAAAAGATTGCGAATGTCGGTTTTGTCCATGGCTTTGGAACGCTGATTGCCCATGAATCCAACATGCGTCGCCATCCACGAGATGCCCGACGGGGACAGCGGCGGCAGACGGCTGGTCTTGTTGGACACCGATCCGCCTCCATGCCACAGCTCGATCCCCGCGAGCGCGCCATGCTCGTGGACGGCGTCGGTCATCATGGCGTGCGAGCGAATGTCATTGTCGTCCCAAAGAGTCGCGTACGGCAGGGGCGAATCGTCCGCCGTCGGGTGTACCGACACATAGCCGGTACAAACCACTCCCCAGCCCCCTTCGGCTTTCATGCCGCGCAGCGCGGCGCGCATGCGCGGCATGGTATTGGTCATGCCGCTCGCGTGCGGCACGCAATAAAAACGATTGGGCGCGGTGACGGGACCGATTTTCACCGGCTCGAACAGCACATCGAACCGCGGCAAACGCGCCATTTATTGATGGTCCCGCGGTATGGGTTCTTTCCAGGTCTTGGTTCTGATGATGACGCCATCCTTGAGCAAGGTTCTGGTGTATTCATAGAAAAAAGTGTGTGCATCACTTAAGACATCGAGCCGTCCGCGCCAGGTCAGAACATGATCCTTCACGGCTTGGATGTATTCCGAGTCGCCTTGAACGCGGGCGAGCTCCGGATGCGCGTCGTCAATGGCGTAGATCAGCCGCTCCGAATGATCGAATCGCCCCCAGGGATACGCCGTTGCGGCGGTGCCTGTCCAAGTCACCGTGCTGCGCTGGTTGACCTGATCGCGCAGCACGGTCCACGAACCGGGCCAGGCGGAGCCGCCGCCGATGTGTTTGATCGCGGCGGGCTCCTCGACGGTATCGGGCGGAGCCAGCGGCGGCGCTGCCGGGCCGTGAACCGGTACGCGCGGCAGGATGACGCGCGATGCCTCACGGCCGCCCAGCATCACCGAGGTCGTCATGGGGAAAGGCGTCGGCCAGTTCATGGGCCACAGCGCATTGGAGACGGCGACGCGGATGCGGTGGCCCTTGGGGAATACCCACGATGCAAGATGCAGGTCCATCGACAACCTGTACTGTTTGCCGGGAATCAAGTCCTTTGGCTCGGCCATGGAATCGCGTTGCGCACCATTGATGCCTGCCCCGGTGACCATGGTTACGCCGCCGTCCGGCGCCACATCGGACAGGCGCACGAACCAGTCAGCCAACGGCGCACCAGCCGAGACTTGCAAGATCAGGCGCGGCAGGCCGAGGATCGCAAAATCCTCGGCAAGGGCCGCGGAATCATAGGTCAGACTGTAGGCATCCACGGGGCGTTGGTCGGTCAATAGTTCTCCCCACCAAAAGCCGGCCTCGACGCCGGTGGAAGGAACGTTTCGCAGTTGATCCCGCCCGCTGCCGGCGTGTTTTCCGGAGAGGCGATGCTCAGGCTGCAGATATAGAGTAGCCGCTGCAGCGCCGGCCGGCGGCCAGGTTTCCGCGCGCCATTCTCCCGGCAGATCCTGCGGTTGCGATCCCGGCGGCCGCCAATGCTGCTGATAGACGATGAGTTTGGGATCGGACAGCACGCCGGTGTCGCGGCCTTTGAGCCAGTAGTCAAACCAACGCACCGCTTGATCGCGCCACTCATACAACGGCCCGTAGTCGCTGTCGTTCGGGAAACCGTGGTTCCAGGGACCGATCCAGGCCTTGAGCGGCGCCTTCACTGTCTCGAGCATTCGCGGAATGCTGTCGCGGTATCCGTCCTGCAGGCCGCCGATCAAAAAAGCAGGCACCCTGAGAGCGTCGATCGGCTGCAGCGGTTCACGCCAGAAGGCGCCGTCGCGCTGATGCTTCATGTAGGTGAGCGACCAGGGCTCGGAGTCCATGCGCGGGCCGATCGCTGCCTCCTCGAGGCTGAAATCCGGCGCGCCCGTGCGTCCTTGATCGAGATCCATGGTCAGTTCGAATTCATCGACGTGGAACACTCCATCGATGTAGTGCACATCCTCCTTGAACAACTCATCCGTGGCGGCCACGGCCAGAATGGCCTTGAGCGCCGGCGGCCTCCTCAAGGCCATCTGAATCGCATTGAAGCCGCCCCACGATATTCCCAACATGCCGACGTTGCCATTCGACCAAGGCTGATCGGCGAGCCATGCTATGACCTGTTCCGCATCTTGCTGCTCCTGCTGCGAGTATTCGCGGGCGGGAGGCGTTCCCTCGCTCGCGCCGAAGCCGCGAATGTCGACGCGCGCACCGACATAGCCGCGCTTGGCGAAATAGGTATGCGTGCCGAAGTCGCGGACCGCCTCGTCGTCATCCTTGCGATACGGCAAATATTCGAGCAGCGCGGGAAAGCGCTCGCCGGCTTGGGCGCCGGCCGGCACATAGAGGGTGGCGGCGAGGCGAATACCGTCCTTCATGGGTATCCAGACATTTTCCAG
>DATMKO010000397.1:0-4185 GCA_035571175.1 Steroidobacteraceae bacterium
ATCCACCAGCGAGGCGAGCTGCCGCTCGTGCAGCGTCAAGATGCGGTTCTGCATGTCCTGTGCGCTCATGCCGTTGTAAGTCCACACCACGGCCACCACCGGAATGTCGATTTCCGGAAAGATATCGATCGGCATGCGCAAAGCCGCGCCGATTCCCATGAGGGCGATCAGAATCAGCATGGCTGCGACGGTGTAAGGCCGCTTTAGCGCAATTTCGACGACGGACATGCAGTGTCCTCAAGGGTGACTTCAGTCACTTTTCGGCTGCCTGACGGACAGCAGGGCCAGTTCAGTTCTGGTGTTGGCGTGCAACTTCTCCATGATCCGGCTCACGTAGTTCTTCACCGTGCCTTCGGCAAGAAAAAGCGTGTTGGCGATCTGTCGATTGGTCATGCTCTCGGAGATGAGTTGCAGAATCTTCTCCTCCTTGTCGTTCAACGACTCCGTGCCGAATGCGCTTTTTTGCGCGGCGTTGCTGTCCTCGGATGCCGGGCGCTCGCGAATCGGATCAACTTTAGGGTTTGCCGCAAGACGCCGGAATTGGTCCATCACCTTGCGGGCGATCTGCGGGGTCAGCCTGGACTCGCCTCGCCGCAGCGCGCGAATGGTCTCGAGCAACTCATCTTCATCCGCATCCTTCAACAAGTAAGCCTGGGCCCCGGCGCGCACCGCCTCGAACACGGTTTCATCGTCATTGAGCGTCGTCAGCACCAGTATCTGGGTATTCGGAAGATCCCGCGTGATTTCGCGAGTGGCGGCCACGCCGCCTTTCAGCGGCATGTGCAAATCCATCAAGATCACGTCGGGATGCAGCAATTGCGCGAGCTCGACCGCTTCGACGCCATTGCGCGCCTGGCCCACCACCTCCATGTCAGGCTCCATTGACAGCAGTATCGCGGCACCCCGACGCACCAGCGCTTGATCCTCCGCAATGACGATGCGGATGGCGGGATGGTCGATCGGCTCACCGGTGGTCACGTGATAACCCTCTTGTGAGCTGCAATCATGCGACTCGCCCGTCAACGATTGGAAGTGACTTTGGTCATCGATTGGAAGTGACTTTGGTCACCTGTTAACGTGTTGCCATGGCCGGCCAGGCTGTTGCTGACAAACTACGATCGTTACCCGCGAGCCTCGACCCGCGACGCAGTCTGGCTGCTGCCGCCATGTGGCTGATCATCGCGTTGACCCTCACCTTTTCGATCGCGGCGGCGGTCTGGGTTGGGCGCATCGCTGGCGAAAACGTCGTGCAGCAGCATGTGCGCCGGCTGTCCCTCGAGACTGACCAACTGAGTTCCGATCTCGGTCAAGCGCTCGCCGCGCGCCTCGATGCGGTTCGCGCCGCGGGACCTATGTTGAGAGCGGCACACGCTCTCGGTCCGAGCAGCTTGGGTCAGGTCTTTGAGCAACTGGTGGCGGCTTACCCGCAGCTTGATTGGATCGCAATCGCGGACTTAAACGGTGGCGTCGTTGCCTCGAATGGCGCTTATCGAGCGGCGGACAACGTCGCAACCCGCGCCTGGTTTGCGTCCGGATTACAGGGGCTGTGGCTCGGAGTCATTACAGCCGCCGCCTCGCAGCCATTGCCGGCCGCGAATGTCGCTACCTTGGGTGACATGGCCATTCCGGTGCGTGAAGAATCCGGCCGTGTCGTGGGGGTGATCGCCGCGCACTTGAGTTGGCGGCGCACCGCCCAGCATCCCGAGCGTCTTACCGACGATCCCGATCCGCGGGCCGCCGCCGAAGCGTATGTCCTGGATCGCGACGGAATTGTGCTGGTGGGACCCGCTGATCTGCGCAACCGGCGCTGGAACGGGATTGCCGTGAATGACCCGCTGCTCGGTGCCGCGCCGGAATCAACACCAGGGATCTTGGCTGCGCCGCAATTCGAACGTCTCCCCGATGGACGCCGCGTCCTGGTTTCGCGGTCCCTGCTCAGCGCCGTTGGTGAAATAACTGCGCTGGGATGGCAAGTGCAGCTGTGCGAGCCGAATGAGCGGGTGTTTCAGCGCGCGAAGGCATTGGCGCTGCGAATTCTGTGGGTGTCGATGTGCCTCGGAGCGGCCACCGCAGTGCTCGGGATACTGGGTGCGCGGCATTTGACCAGGCGTCTGAAGCGCCTGACCGAGTCAGTGGCGCGCGTCGGTGAAAGCGATGCTGCGACCATCGAAATTCCCGGCGGCGTCGATGAAGTTGCGCAGCTTGGAGCCGCCTTCGCCAAGATTCTTGGGGATCTTCAGCAGGAGCGCAGCGAGCTCGAGCGGCGCGTCGCGGTGCGCACGCGCGAAGTGCAAAGGCTCGCAGAAGAGTCGCGCTATGCCGCGATCGTGCGCGAACGCTTGAAGATCGCCCGCGACCTGCACGATACGCTCGCGCATTCGATGATGGCCATGCTCAGCGAGATTCGATTTCTGCGCAGACTGCAGTCGCGGGATCCGGGTGCGGTCGCCGCGGAACTGGTGCGCGCCCAAAAGCTCGCTCACGAGGGGCTTCAGGAAGCGCGATCGGCGATCACCCAGATGCGCGTCACCGCGGTGCGCGAAACGGGATTGGGTCCGGCCCTGGCGAATGAATTCGAGCGCTTTATCAATCGCACGGGACTTACCGGGGATTTCAGCGCGGATGTAGCCGCCGCCCGGTTCGGTGACGAACGCGCGGAAACGATTTTGCGCATGGCGCAGGAAGCATTGCGAAACGTCGAGCGCCACGCGCGGGCCACTCGAGTCGTGGTCCGGTTGCAATCCAGGGACAACGCCCGTCTGGAATTGTGCATCGAAGACAATGGCGTTGGTTTCGATCCCAAAGCGCAGCGGCCGGGACACTACGGCATCGTCGGATTGCGCGAACAAGCAGAACTGATCGGCGCCGAATTGTTCATTGACAGCAGACCGAATCAGGGCACCAACCTGCGGGTTTCCTTGCGCCTGTCGCCGATCGTGTTTACCCCGGCCGATACGACCCTGCCGGCTTGAGGGCATTTGCACCAGCCTAGCGCACGACCCATCCATCTGTGGTAAAATAGCCACAATTATATTATTAGCATTCTGGCGTTTCGGATATATGTGGCATCCTGTTCGAATGCCAGTAGAATTACGGGCAAAAGCAACGTCACGTTGATGTAACAATACGTCGATTAAATCCAACAATCGAAAACCGCGGGAGTCTTAGCTGTGAATGACGCAAACCAAGTTAGCGAAGGGATACGAGTTGGAGCCTGGCGTAAAGGCCGCGCGGGATTTTTGAAAGTCGGTCTGGTACTGGGGTCCTTGGCGGCGATGACAGGCCTTGTGCATGCGCAGGCTCTTTCGCCCGACGACAGCCTGACCTACAAGGGCATCACCTTGTACGGCGTCGTTGATCTCGGCCTGCAGTATCAAACCCACGGCGCGCCCATCAACGATTTCTTTCCTGCCGGCAGCGCCGACATCGTGCAGAAAAACAGCAATCACTCGATCCTCGGGATCACGCCCAACAACTTGAGCCAGTCGCGCATCGGCTTGAATGGCAAGGAAGACCTGTTCGATGATTGGAGCGCGGTGTTCAAGCTCGAGACGTTTTTCAATCCGCAATCCGGCGAGATCAGCGACGCGTGCAAGTCCTTGGCGCAGAACAACGGCCGCAGCGTGGCCTCGGGCACGCAGACCACCAATCTGGATTCCAGCGTGTGCGGACAGGCCTTCCAGCAGTCCTTCGCTGGTTTCAGCTCCAAGACCTACGGAACGATCGTGTTTGGCCGCCAGAACACGCTGATCGCGGATGGCGTGGCGAAGTACGACCCGAACGCGGCATCGCAGGCGTTTTCATTGATCGGACTGTCGGGCACGACGGCGGGCGGCGGCGATACCCAGAATCGGCGTTTCGACCAATCGGCGAAGTACACGAACATCATCGCGGATATCGTGCATGTCGGCGTGATGTACAAGTTCAACGGCGCCTGGGGCAGCGCCTCGACGGCGTGGGAACACAACCTTGGCTTCAACTATGCGGGATTTTCGCTGGATGGCTACTACGCCAAGATCCATGATGCCGTTGCATTGGCGTCATTGAGCGCGGCGCAGGTTGGCGACCTGCCGGGTTTGGGATATTCTCCGAGCAACGCGCTGGCCGCGACCATTTCGGACAACACCGCGTTCGATTTTATGGCCATGTACACCTGGGATGTGCTCAAGTTCTACGGCGGCTACG
>DATMKO010000398.1:0-4400 GCA_035571175.1 Steroidobacteraceae bacterium
CCGCGCATCGCGCGCGCCATCGTGTCAGACCGTCAACTCAAACCCTTCGAACGCACTGCCGAACTCGCACAGATGATCGTGAGAGTTGCGCACAGCCGCGAGCGGCACAAGCATCCGGCGACTCGCGTATTCCAGGCGCTGCGCATCCATGTCAACGGCGAACTGCAGGAACTCAAGGCGGCCCTCGAAGCTGCTCTGCAACGCTTGGCGCCGGGTGGGCGGCTTGCGGTGATCAGCTTTCATTCTCTCGAGGATCGCATGGTCAAACAGTTCATGCGCCGCCACTCGCTGGCCGATCCCATGTATGCCGGCTTGCCTCAGATCCCCGCGCATGCCCGCCCCAAGCTCAAGCTCGTCGGCAAATCCATCGAGCCGGATGCCGGCGAAAGCAGCAGAAATCCGCGCGCGCGCAGCGCGCGCCTCCGCGTGGCCGCCCGCCTCGATGAAGGAATCGCCGCATGAATCATGGCCGCTGGCTGCATTTTCTATTGCCTTTGCTGTGGCTGGCCGTGCTCGGCTCCGCCGTGCAGGTGATCTATGCGCGCCACATGGCCCGCGACAAGTTCGTGCGCCTGGAGAAGCTCAACGCCGAACGCGACTCGCTCGACATGGAGTGGGGACGCCTGCAGCTGGAGCAAAGCTTCTGGTCCTCGAATGCTTTCGTTGAACGTGTGGCAAACGCCAAACTGCGGATGAGCCTGCCGCAGACCAAAGACGTGCGGATCGTGCGGCCGTGAAATCACGCGGCGGCGAAAACGATGCACAAGCGCGATCGTACCGCTGGCGCTCGGCGCTGGTCTTGGGCTTGGTCGTGTTGGGCGCCATCGGGCTGGCGGCGCGCGCGGTCGAATTGCAGCTGCTCGATCACGGCTTTCTCGCCAAGCAGGGCGACGATCGCTCGATGCGGGTGGTCAAGATTGCCGCGCATCGCGGCGCCATCATGGATCGCAATGGCGAGCCCCTGGCCATCAGCACACCGGTGGACAGCATCTGGGTCAATCCCCAGGAACTGAACGACAATATCGACCAGCTGCCGAAGCTGGCGCGCGCTTTGAAAGAAGATCAGCAGACCCTCGCACGGCGCATCACCAGCAACCTGGAGCGCGAATTTCTCTATTTGGCGCGTCACATGCCGCCCGATCAGGCGGCGCGCATCAAGGCACTGGGAATTCCCGGCGTGTATACGCTGCGCGAGTACCAGCGCTACTACCCCGCCGGCGAAGTCGCCGGACACGTGGTCGGATTTACAACCATCGATGACCGCGGTCAGGAGGGGCTGGAACTCGGATTCGATCAACTACTGAATGGAGCGGACGGCGCGAAACGCGTCATTCAAGATTCTCTGGGCCGCTATGTTGAGAACGTCGAAAGCATCCGCGCACCAAGGCCCGGCCGCGACCTGGTCACGAGCATCGATATGCGCATTCAGTACCTGGCTTATCGCGAGCTCAAGTCGGCGATGCAGGTGTATCGCGCGCATGCGGGTTCGGTGATCGTGCTCGATGTCGACAGCGGCGAAGTACTGGCGATGGTGAATCAGCCCACCTACAACCCCAACGATCGCGAGCAATTCCGCTGGGATTTGTACCGCAACCGCGCCGCCACCGACATCTTCGAACCCGGCTCCAGCATCAAGCCCTTCATCATGGCGGCTGCCCTGGCCTCGGGCCAGTACCACCCCGATAGCGTGGTCGATACCTCTCCGGGATTTTTGAAGGTCGGCAACAAGGTGGAAGAGGACGAACACAATCTCGGTGTCATCGATCTCGCCACCATTCTCGCGAAATCCAGCAATGTCGGCACCGCGAAAATCGCGCTGTCGCTGCAGCCGGAACAGATTTGGCGCACCTTGACCGCCTTGGGGCTGGGCCAGGTCACGGGCAGCAACTATCCGTACGAATCGGCCGGCATTTTGAGCAACTACGCCCACTGGCGTCCCGTCGGCATTGCAACGCTGTCGCATGGCTACGGGCTCTCGGTGACGCCGCTGCAGTTGGCGCATGCCTACGCCACCATCGGTGCCGGCGGAGTGAGGCGACCCATCTCCTTCGAGCGCGTTTCCGGTCCGGTTCAAGGCGAGCAGATCATGGATCCCAAAGTGGCGCATGAGCTCGTGCAGCTGATGGAGCAAGTGGTGGAGAAGGGCGGCACCGGCACCCCCGCGTCCCTCATCGGCTATCAAGTATCCGGAAAGACCGGAACCGCTTTCAAATCAATTGCGGGCGGTTACTCCACTGACCGGATCATGGCGGTATTTGCCGGGCTGGTACCGGCGTCGCGCCCGAAATTGGCCACGGTGGTAGTGATCGACGAGCCGAGCCGGGATGTGCAGCAGCTTGGGATCTTGGCACAGGGCGGCACGGTGGCTGCGCCGGTGTTCGCCAGCGTCATGTCCGGCACCCTGCGCTTGATGGACATCGCGCCCGATAATCTGCAGAACGTGCCGGCGGCGGCTCTGGTACAGGCGAACGACAACCCATGAGCAGCGCCCTCATGTGGTTGCTCGATGGAATTGCGAAAATTCCTCACAGCGATTCGCGAGTCAGCGATTTGACCCTCGACAGCCGTGAAGCGCGCGCCGGCAGTCTGTTCTTTGCATTACCCGGCCGCAAAGCACACGGACTCGAATTTGCGGCGGACGCCGCGGCGCGCGGCGCCAGCGTGATCTTGTGGGAACCTTGCGCCGACCTGCCGGCCCCGGTGCTGCCTGAAAACGTGTTCGCGGCGGCGGTGCCTGACCTTAAGAATTCCGTGGGCCGCATTGCCGACCGGTTTTTCAACTGGCCGTCCTCCGGCTTGCGCATCACGGGGATCACCGGCACCAATGGCAAGACCACTTGCGCCTATTTGTTGGCGCAATGCCTCGAGCGATTGGGGCTGCCTGCCGCGTACATCGGCACTATCGGCTGGGGCTTGCCACAAGCGCTGGCACAGCCTACCCATACGACACCCGATGTGGTCACGGTGCACCGCGAACTTGCGCAACTGCGCACTTCCGGAGTGCGCGAGGTCGCCATGGAGGTTTCCTCGCATGCGCTCGATCAGGGCAGGGTGGACGGCGTGCGTTTCCACGTGGCTGCGTTCACGAATTTGACCCGGGATCACCTCGATTATCACGAATCGATGGCCGCCTATGGCGCCGCCAAGTCGCGTTTGTTCCAAATGCCGGAGCTCAAGCACATCGTGCTCAACATCGGCGATGAGTACGGCCGCGGATTGGCGCAGACCTACAACGGGGATGCATCGCTGACCGCAGTGTGGGTCGGACCCGGTGATTCGGGCTGGTTGGCGGATCGGGCTCTGCACGCGACGGAAGTTCGGGTCGAGCCAGGGGGCATTGCCCTGCAACTGGACGGCAGCTTCGGCAAGCTCGCCGTCAACACCCAGCTGATGGGCCGGTTCAACGCCGAGAATGCGTTGGTGGTGATCGCCTGCTTGCTGTCCTTGGGAATTTCCTTCAGCGAGGCGGCCGGCGCGCTGGCCGACGCCGCGCCTGCTCCCGGGCGGATGGAAGTGCTCAAGAGCGACGCCCGCAACAAGGCGACCGCGGTTGTCGATTACGCTCACACGCCCGATGCGCTGGCCAAGGCATTGAGCGCGGCCCGCGAACATTGCACCGGCGCATTGTGGTGCGTGTTCGGTTGCGGCGGCGATCGCGATCCCGGCAAGCGCCCCATCATGGGCGCCATTGCCGCCGAACTCGCCGATCAAATCATCGTTACCGACGACAATCCTCGTTCCGAGGATCCAGAGGCCATCACCGAGGCCATCGTGGGCGGCATCCAATCGCGCAAGGTCAGGGTGATTCACGACCGCGGCGAAGCCATTGCCACGGCACTCAAGGAGGCGCAGCCGGTCGACCTCGTGTTGATCGCCGGCAAAGGCCATGAGGACTATCAGATCTACGGCGATACGCGGCGCTCGTTCAGCGATCGACGCGAAGCGCTGCGCTACCTGGGAGCTGCCGCATGAAACGAACTCTGCGCGATGCCGCGCGCATAACCGGCGGCCAATTGCTCGGTGAAGATCGTCCCTACGGCGCGGTTTCGACCGACAGCCGCACCTTGAATCCCGGGGCGTTATTCGTCGCGCTGCGCGGCCCGAACTTCGACGGTGCTGCGTTCGTTGCTGCGGCCGCGGCGCGCGGCGCCATCGGCGCTATGGTCGAACGTGCCGTGACCTCAAGCCTGCCGCAAGTGATCGTGCCGGACTCGCTGCGCGCGCTGCAGGAACTGGCGATGGCATGGCGCGCGGATTTCACTCTGCCGGTGGTCGCCGTCGCCGGCAGCAACGGCAAGACCACGGTCAAGGAAATGACTGCCGCCATTTTGTCGCGCATGGGGCTGTGCATGGCGACCCACGGTAATCTCAACAATCACATCGGCGTCCCGGTCACGCTC
>DATMKO010000399.1:0-9748 GCA_035571175.1 Steroidobacteraceae bacterium
CCAACGCGTCGCCGCCGGCCAGCGGTCAGTGGTACATGAATACGCCCAGCGCGGCGACCATCATGGTCGAGGGCGTCGCGACCCAGGACTTGTCCGCCACGGATGCCGTCTCCGCGTGGGCCATCACTACGGGCAGCAGCGGTACGGTCATCGCCGATGTGGACAACGGCATACGATTCGAGCACCCCGATCTGCTGCGGGCAGGCTTCGGCGGGCGGCTGCTGCCCGGTTATGATTTCGTGGGGCAGGACTACAACGCGACCAACGGCACGCCGCTTGGGACTTTCCTCGTTGCCAACGATGGCGATGGCTGGGACCCAGACCCTTCCGATCCGGGTGATTGGATCAGCGCCACCGATCAGATGAACACCGCCCTTTTCCCCGCGATGACCTGTCCCGAGCAGGACAGCTCCTGGCATGGCACGCGTGTCGTGGGAGTCCTGGGCGCGCTCACCAACAATGATCTAGGCGTCGCCGGCATGACCTGGAATCCCTATATTCTGCCGGTAAGGGCGCTGGGCAAATGCGGCGGCTACGATTCCGACATCATCGCCGGCATTCAGTGGGCCGCAGGCATGACGGTCACGGGAGTCCCGGACAATCCCTATCCCGCCGATATCATCAACTTGAGTCTTGGTGGATCGGGTAGCTGCACCTCCGACTATCAAGCGGTTCTGCCGACGATTATCGGCACCATGGGAGTGCTCATCGTCGCCTCCGCCGGCAACGAGAGCGGCCCGGTGGACGCTCCCGGCAACTGTCCCGGCGTCCTGGCGGTGGCGGGTCTGCGCAATGTGGGCACCGCAGTGGGCTACAGCAGCGTCGGTCCGCAGGTGGGGATATCGGCGCCTGCTGGCAACTGCGTGAATTCAAGCGGCGATTGCCTGCGTTCCATTGACACCACCACCAACACCGGGCTGACGACGCCAGGTTCAAGCACTTACACCAACGAAATAAATCCCAATCTCGGCACCAGTTTCTCCGCGCCAATCGTTTCGGGAATTGCCGCGCTGATGCGCGCGGTCAACGCGAATTTGACGCCGGCTCAATTGATCGCCCGCATTCAGTTGGGCGCAATCCCGTTTCCCGCCAATACCGCCAACCTAGCGGTGTGCCCGGCACGCGATCCCACGACCAGTCAATGCTCCTGTCTCGGATCCGGCCAATGCGGCGCCGGCATGGTCAATGCCTTGAACGCGGTGCAGCAGGCACAGAGGCCCATTGTCGCGGTAGCGGTGCCGGCAGGTTTCACCACCGGCACCACAACGCTGGATGCCAGCGGCAGCCAGGCGGCCTGCGGCGCCACGATCGCATCGTACGCATGGACTCTGCCTACCGGAACCGTCCAGATCAATTCCGGCGCAACCGCTGCACAGGCTAACGTCACCACGAGCGGCAGCGGCCAGGGCTCTTTGACGCTCACGGTCACAGATTCAGCGGGGAAAACCGACACGACCGTCCTGACCTTTACATCTGGCGGTGCCACCAGCCCGGCGCCGGCTTCGGCAAAAACCGCCGCAAGCGCTTGCCCCGCGCCCTTGGCCGTGACGCCGATGGCACCGGTGGTGACAGAAGCTTTTGCACCCGCCACGGTGGCCCCGAATGCCGCCTCGACGCTCACGATCACCTTCACCAATAACAATGGTTTTGATTTGACGCAGTCGGGCCTGACGCAGGCCTTGCCCGCCAATCTGTCGATCCAAGCCAAGCCGGCGCCTGCGACCACCTGCAACGGCACGGCGATGTCATTGACCAACACCACGAGCAGCGTGACGCTGGCGAACGCGATTATTCCGGCCATGAGCAGCTGCACCATCACCATGAGCGTCATGAGCACCATGGTTGGCACCTACGCCAACATGATTGCCGCCAATGCGCTTTCCACCGGCCCGGCGGGGAGCAACACGGCCAGCGCATCGGCCTCACTTGATGTCGCTACACCCGCCGCGAGCTCGGGCGGCGGCAGCAAGGGCGGCGGCGCGCTGGACTGGCTGGACATCATGTTCGTCACCGGGGTGCTTCTTGCCGGGCGTCGCTATGCCCGAGGCCGGCCACGCCCGTAAGGCCGCTAAACCGCTACAATTGTCTGTATGAAGAATTCAGGCGAGCCGCGCGCGGCGGTGCAAACTGTAAAGACGCATCGCGATGCTCGCGGATTCTTGTTCGAGCCGCTGACCGACGCTGAACTCGAGTCGCAGAAGAACGTGCACGTCGCGCTCACCCAACCGAACGAAGTGCGCGGCAATCACGTGCACCACACGGCCGTGGAAATCACCAGCGTCGTCGGTCCTTGTCTGATCCGGCTCAAAGAAGCAGGAATAATTCGCGACATCGACGTGCCGGCGGGGGAGGTGTGCCGATTGCAGATACCGCCGGGCGTGGTGCATGCGTTCCGCAACACCGGCGATGCCGCCATGCTGCTGGTGTCATTCAGCACCAATCTGCATGATCCCAGCGGCGCCGATACCGTGCGGGAACAGATCCTTTAAGTAATTTCGCTGCTCGATAATTTCACTGTCCGCTCTTGAGCAGTTCCAGGTCGTGGCCGCGCTTGAAATCGCGGATGTGCTTTTCCATCCAGATGCGCGCCTGCTCGCTTTTCCTGAGCTTGATCGCCGCGGTGATTTTGTTTTGCGCCTCCATGATGCGCGCGCGCGCCTGCGGCACCCGATCGACAATGCGGGTGAGCGCAGGGGCGAGCAGCAGGTTCAAGGGCGCTTGCGAGAGCGCCAGCACCTGATTGCCGCTGGCTGCCGCGACCGCGGTGAAAAAATCCACCACGGCGGCAACCGCGGCGTCGGTGTCGTCTGCCGCGCGCTTGAAGCGGGCGCTGGCGCGCGTCAGGTCATGCAGCTGCGGCGCGGTGCGGCGTGCCGCCGCATATTCGGCGGCGGCCGGCTCGAGCGCCATCATCGCTTCCCACAGCTCCAAAAAGGTCACATCGTGCAGGGCCAACGCGCGGCTCACCCCGGAACTCACGCGCCGCGGCTCCGGGCGGGTGACGCGCAGACGCTTCTCGCCCCGTCCGCGTCCCAGCAACCCATGGACCTCGAGCTCGCGTATCGCCTCGCGGATGGTGGAGCGGTTGACGCCGAACTGGCGCGCCAGATCGGTCTCCGACGGCAGCGCGTCGCCGGCGCGCAGCGACCGGCCGACGATGCGCTGTTCGATGAGATTGGCGATTTGCCGGTAGGCTGGATGATCGTCCAGCGGTACGAACAGATCGTTCATGGCGCTTCTCCAAACAGTTCGCGGCCGATCAGCATGCGGCGGATTTCCGAGGTACCCGCGCCGATTTCATAGAGCTTGGCGTCACGCAGCAACCTACCGCATGGGTAGTCGTTGATATAACCGTTGCCGCCGAGCAGCTGAATCGCATCCAGCGCGGCGCGGGTTGCCGCTTCGGCGCAGAACAGGATGCACGCGGCCGCATCCTTGCGCGTGTGGTCGGCGCGATCGCAGGCGGCCGCCACCGTGTAGGCATAGCTGCGGCAGGCGTTGAGCGAGGCGTACATGTCCGCGAGCTTGCCCTGCACGAGTTCAAACGTGCCAATGGGTTGCCCGAATTGGCGGCGCTCGCGCACGTACGGCACGGCAACATCCAACGCCGCAGCCATGATCCCCAAGGGTCCGCCGCTCAAGACCACGCGTTCGTAGTCCAGTCCCCGCATCAGCACGCTGACGCCTTGATTTTCGGTGCCCAGCAAATTTTCCGCCGGCACTTCGCAGCCATCGAACACCAATTCGCTGGTGCTGGAGCCGCGCATGCCGAGCTTGTCGAGCTTTTGCGCGGGCGTGAAGCCCTTGAAGTTCTTTTCGATGATGAACGCGCTGATGCCGCGCGCCGCGGCTTGCGGACTGGTTTTGGCGTACACCACCAGAACATCGGCCTCCGGGCCGTTGGTGATCCACATCTTGCGCCCATCCAGAATGAAACGATCGCCGCGACGCACGGCCTTCAACTGCATGGACACCACATCCGAGCCGGCGCCGGGTTCGGACATCGCCAGCGCGCCCACATGCTCGCCGCTGATGAGTTTCGGCAGGTAGCGCTGTTTTTGTGCGTCGGTAGCGTTCAGCGCCAGCTGGTTCACGCACAAATTCGAATGCGCGCCATAACTTAAGCCCACGGCGGCTGACGCGCGCGAGATTTCCTCCATGGCAATCGTGTGCGCGAGATATCCCAGGCCGGCGCCGCCGTGATCCTCGCTTACTGTCAGCCCCAGCAGCCCGAGTTCGCCGGCTTCGCGCCACAGATCGCGCGGAAATAGATTGCTGCGATCGATCTCATTGGCGCGCGGCGCGATGCGCTCCTCTGCGAATCTGCGCACCTGATCGCGGACCGTATCGATGACTTCGCCAAGGCCGAAATTGAATTCACGGTATGCAGAATTGGCCATGGCTCGGCGGACCCCATTGTCATCGGCTCAGGATCGTTGGATAATCGGACTGTCCGACAATTTTGCCACGCTAAGTGCAAGAAAGCCAATGGCCAAGATAGCCTCCAAAATCGACGTCCGATCTGCGGAATTCCGCGACAACCACACCTTCATGCAATCCCTGGTCGAGGATTTGCGCGCCACCTTGCGGCACAATGCCCTGGGCGGCAGCCACGCCGCGCGCGACAAGCACAAGAAGGCCGGCAAACTGCTGGCACGCGAGCGCATCACGGCGCTGCTCGACCCCGGCTCGCCGTTTTTGGAACTCTCCGCCCTCGCCGCGCAAGGCGTGTACGGGGTGGATCTGCCGGGGGCGGGCCTGATCACCGGGATCGGCCGCGTTTCAAGCCGCGAATGCATGGTGGTCGCCAATGATCCGACGGTGAAGGGCGGCACCTACTACCCGCTGACCGTGAAGAAACACCTGCGTGCGCAGGAAATCGCCGCCGACAATGCGCTGCCATGCATCTACTTGGTCGAGAGCGGCGGGGCGTTTCTGCCGAAACAGGACGAGGTGTTTCCGGACCGTGATCATTTCGGCCGGATATTTTTCAACCAGGCCAGATTGTCGGCCGCCGGCATTGCCCAGATTGCCGTGGTGCACGGCTCGTGCACCGCCGGCGGCGCGTACGTTCCGGCCATGTCCGATCACGCCATCATCGTGCGCAATCAGGGCCGCGTGTTTCTCGGCGGCCCGCCGCTGGTGCGCGCCGCAACCGGCGAGGAAATCGATGCGGAAACACTCGGCGGCGCGGACGTGCACTGCCGCCGCTCCGGGGTCACCGATTACTATGCCGAAAATGACACGCATGCGCTGGCATTCGCGCGCCGTGCCGTGGCGCGTTTGCGGGTTCCGAATCTCGCGCGCAGCGTGCAGGCGAACCCGGGCGGCGGCGCTGCGCCCGGATTCGATCCTGACGAACTGTACGGCATCATTCCGCAAAGCACGCGCAAGCCCTATGACGTGCGCGAACTCATCGCGCGCCTGGTCGATGGCGCATGGTTTGACGAATTCAAGGCGCTTTACGGCACCACGCTGGTCTGCGGCTTTGCCGACATCCACGGCATCACGGTCGGAATCCTGGCGAACAACGGCATTCTGTTTTCCGAGAGTGCGTTGAAGGGCACGCATTTCATCGAGCTGTGCAGCCGCGAAGGCATACCGCTGGTGTTCCTGCAAAACATCGCGGGCTTCATGGTGGGCCAGGCCGCCGAGGCCGGCGGAATCGCCAAGGATGGCGCCAAGCTCGTGACCGCCGTGGCGTGCGCGGCGGTTCCCAAGTACACGGTGGTCATCGGCGGCAGCTTTGGCGCAGGTAACTACGCGATGTGAGGCCGCGCCTACAGCCCGCGCTTTTTGTTCCAATGGCCGAACGCCCGCACCTCGGTGATGGGCGGCGAACAGGCGGCCAGCGTCTTGGCCACGATCAAACGCGAGGCCTTGGAGCGCAGCGGCGAAACCTTCAGCGCCGAGGAGGAAGAAGAGCTCAAGGCGCCCATTCGCGAGCAGTTCGAACGGCAGGGACATCCGTACTACGCCTCCGCGCGTCTCTGGGACGACGGCGTCATCGATCCCCTCGACACCCGCCGGGTACTCGGCCTGGCGCTGGCACTGACCAGAAGCCAGGAAACAGCCGCCACGCGCTTCGGCGTGTTTCGAATGTGAGGCGGCCGGTGATCCGAAGACTGCTGATCGCCAACCGCGGCGAGATCGTCTGCCGCATCGCGCGCACCGCAAAGCGCATGGGAGTGACCAGCATTGCGGTTTATTCCGACGCCGACCGCAACGCGCGGCACGTGCGCTGCGCCGACGAGGCGTACTATCTCGGCGCTTCGCCCGCCGCGATGAGCTACCTCGACATCGGCAAAGTGATCGAGCTTGCCAAGCGGGTGGGGGCGGACGCGATTCATCCCGGCTACGGGTTCTTGTCCGAAAATGCAGCTTTCGCCGCGGCCTGCGTCGATGCAGATTTGATCTTCGTCGGTCCTCCGTCCGCTGCGATACTCGCGATGGGCTCCAAAAGCGCATCGAAAGCGGCCATGGCGGCTGTCGGCGTGCCGGTGGCGCCCGGCTATCACGGCGATGAGCAGTCGCCGCAACGCCTGGTTGAAGAAGCCGCGCGGGTGGGGTTTCCGCTCATCATCAAGGCGAGCGCCGGCGGCGGCGGCAAGGGCATGCAGGTGGTGCATTCCACCGCTGAAGTAACGGCCGCCATCGAATCGGCACAGCGCCTGGCACGCACCGCCTTCGGCGACGATAAGCTGCTGCTGGAGCGGTATTTCGCCACGGCTCGCCACGTCGAGGTGCAGATCTTTGCCGATCAGCACGGCGAGATCGTGACTCTTCTCGATCGCGATTGTTCGGTGCAGCGCCGGCATCAAAAAATCATCGAAGAAGCGCCGGCGCCGGGCCTGCGCAACGAGGTCCGCGCGGCAATGGCGGCGGCCGCCATCACGGCGGCGCGCGCCGTCGGCTATGTCGGCGCGGGAACCATCGAATTTCTGGTGGACGAGCGCCAGAACTTCTACTTCATGGAGATGAATACCCGCTTGCAGGTGGAGCATCCGGTGACGGAGTGCATTACCGGCATCGATCTGGTGGAGTGGCAGCTGCGCATCGCGCAGGGTGCGCGCTTGCCGCAGCGGCAATCAGAGATCGCGCAACGTGGCTTTGCCATCGAGGCGCGGCTGTATGCTGAGGATCCGGCACGAGGCTACCTGCCAAGCGTCGGTGCGATCTCGCATCTGCGCTGGCCCGATGCTGCTTCCGGTCTGCGCCTTGACACCGGGGTTGACGCCGGCGACGAAGTGTCGACGTACTACGATCCCATGCTCGGCAAAATCATCGCTCACGGCGAATCGCGCGCTGCCGCGATTGATCTGTTGCACAGCGCCCTCGAGCAAATCGAAATAGTGGGCGTGGCGACCAACCGCGCGCTGCTGAACAGTGTGCTCGCCGACGAGGAGTTCAGGCGTGGGTCGGTGGGCACCGATTACTTAAGCGTTCGGCACTCGCGCTTGCGCTTCGCCGAACCCGAGGCTGCGGCGCTGGATATCGCGCTGGCCGCCGTATGGTGCGCGACCCGGCAAACCGACGTCAACGCGCTGTGGGAGGATAGCCGCGGCTGGCGGCTGGCAGGACCCGCGAGCACCGCCTGGGTATTTGGGCAGCGCAGCGTGGTTGTCGAGCTCTGCGCGCCGGATACTTATGCTGCGCGCATCGGCCGCGAAGAGTTTTCCGTGCGCGTGCTCGAACGCCGCGCGCACAGCTTGCATGTGGAATGCAACGGACAGGTGCTGCGAATTCGGCTGATCGACGCCGATCGGGAGTTGCATTTGTTTCGGCCGGGGTTGCACGCGGTGCTGCGGGCAGCGCGCACCGAAGATGCGCTGCAGGTGGCCGCCGGTGCGGAGCAGGGTTCCTTGCTTACGCCACTGCCGGGCACCATCGTGGCGGTGCATGTCGCAGCCGGCCAGAAAGTCGCTCGCGGCGCGCCCTTGGTCACCGTTGAAGCGATGAAAATGGAACACACGTTGACCGCACCCGAGGCGGGTGTGGTGGCGCGGCTCGCCTTTGGTTTAGGCGACAGAGTGCAGGCGGGCGCTGTTCTGGTCGAGCTAACGGCGCTCTAGGCTCAAGCTCAGGCGACCTGCTCGTCGGCAGAGGTGGCGGCGGCGGCCCCGGGCGCTGCCGCCGGGAGCGCCGGCAGCGTGACCTTGAAGCGAGTCTCCTGCCCGATTTGGCTGGCAAGGGCGATCTTACCCCCGGCTTCGTGCACATAGCGCCGCACCAGCGACATGCCGCTGCCATGCTTGGGCTCACCCGCCGCATCGGTCATGGTGGTGAAACCCGACTTGAAGATCAACTTGATGGCCTGCCGATCGCGCATGCGCTCGGCTTCGTCCTGGGTCACCAGGCCTTTGGCGATGGCAGTGCTGCGGACTTTATTGGGATCGAGACCGCGTCCATCGTCTTGAAACAACAATTCAAACCCGCTGCCGGGTGCAATCTTGAATTCCAGGTGCAACGCTCCGATCGGTGGTTTGTCGGCGCTGACGCGCTCGGCCGAGGGCTCTATGCCGTGCACAACGGCATTGCGAATCAGCTGAATGGCCACATTCTTGATGGTCGCCTGATAGCGCGCAGGCACCAGCTGCAAGCCGCTGCACTCGAGCGCCACGGTTTTGTGATGCTCCTGCGCAACCAAGTCGGTCAAGGTCACGAGCGTGCTCTCCAGGCTGCCCGCCGGGGCAATACGTTGTGCCTGCGGCGCGCGCTGCGCCGCTTGCTCGATCTCGGCGAAGAACTTCGGAGATTCGATGATTTGCGTGCCGTTCTCGGTGACGCGCGCCTCGGGCGCCACGGGCTCGGAGTCCCGGGCCGGGGCGGCCTGCGATGCGAGCGAGCGCAGCGATGCGAACTGACCGAACAAGGCGTCGAGTTTGACGGCCAGCGGTAGAAAATCGCTGCCGCTCAAGGACTCACGGCTGCGCAATTCCTGCAAAGCGTCCTCGAATTCGCGCGCGGCCGACTGCAATCCGGTGAGCTTGAGCGCCGCCGCGTCGCGCCGTATGCGGTCGACCTCCTCCAAGGTTTCCTCGAGCTTGCTGCGGAACGCGCCGGCTTCGCGTGCGGGTTTCTTCAGCACGTTGTTGATGGTTTTCATCGCCGCGTCGGTTCTTTGCAGGAACGCGCCGAAGCGCGTGCCCCCTGCCTGCAGCACGCTGCGCAGGATCTCGCCCTGGGTGCGCACCTGCACCCGCAAATCCACGAGTTCGCGCTGTTGCTGGTCGCGCGCGGTGACATCGGTGACGCGGACTATCCACAGGCGCGGCTCGTTGGGTGTTTCCGCCGCGGTGAATTCGAAGCAGTAGTGCACGGCCTCGTGAGTACCGTCCGGCTTGGGCAAGCGCAGCTCCACATCCTCGAGCGGATTCGCTTCCGCGCTCTGGCCGCTGGGCAGTTCCAGCAGGTGCGCCACGTAGTTTCGAACCACGCTCAAGGTCTTGGCGGAAACCAGCGGCCCGATCAGTTTTTCGAAATTCAAGTTCGCGAAATCCTGGCGGCGAAACAACGCGCCAAGATGATTGGAAACCTGCGGCAGAATCTTGCCATTGGTGTCGAGCAGGAACAGACCGAGGGAACCGGTCTTCAGAATTGCACCCGTCAGCCGATTGCTTGCGCGGATCAGTTCCTGTTTTTCCCGCTCATGACGCTTCTGAGTGATGAACATGGCCTTGACAGCCTGCCAAACGTCGGGCAGGCCGGTGATGATGGGAGTCACAGCCTAGAGGGGCGATTTACTTAT
>DATMKO010000400.1:0-12307 GCA_035571175.1 Steroidobacteraceae bacterium
CGAACCCGTGCGGCAACTCTATGGTTTCGTTGTACTCCTGAAAGTACTTGAAGGAGTATGCCAGGGAGACGCGGTGGTTAGGCGAGACTTGCGCATACGTCAAACTGAGCGGCTTGCCCTGCAGCAGTCCGTCGATCGTGATCGCCGCATTGCCCGCGACCTCTTTGTCCGGCTTGCCGGTCTGCATCAATACGAATTTGAGATGGAACTGTCCGGCAACGGTGTCAGGAATGATCTGCATCTGCTGCACCTTGACATGAATGAGGGATTCCGGCTGCACCAATCCGCGGTAAAAGGACAGATCCTGATTCAAGCGCGCGATCTGGCTTTGCATATCGCCGAGACTGCGTTCCACCTGCGCATAACCCTCGCGGTCGACGCGACGAGCCGTTTCTGCGGCTTCCAGCTGACGGCGCTGATTGCCGTTCTCCGCTTCCAGCGAACGAATGCGCGCGCTCGCCGCCAAGGCGCCGCGCACCGAATCGACCACCCGGAAACCCGCATCGTAGCGACCGAGCTCGAATGCCGCATACAGGATTCCGATCGCCAGCAGCACGGCCATGCCCCACAGCAGCGCGCGGCGCTTCGGCGCATATGACCGCACTACCAATTTGCCGGACGACTCTGCCATATCGCTACTGTACCGTGCCCGCCCACCCTCGCGGTATCATCAAAGGGAAACTAAAGGGAACGCTCATGCTCTGGCTGAAGGCCGTACACGTCATCGCGATGGTTACCTGGTTTGCGGGTCTGTTTTACCTGCCGCGGCTGTTTGTACACCACGCGGGCGCCACGGATGCGATCAGCATAGCGCGCTTCGAAATCATGGAGCGGCGGCTGTTCATCCTCACGACCATCGGCGCAACACTCACCATAGTTTTCGGGCTTGCGATGCTGGTCGCAGCGCCGGGCTACCTGTCCATGACGTGGCTGCGAGTCAAACTGTTGCTGGTGCTGTTGTTGGTTGCCTACCACGGGTACTGCGGCAAATTGCTTCGGGATTTTGCGCAGCGGCGCAACTCGCACAGCGCCACGTGGTATCGAGTCTTCAACGAGCTGCCGACGCTGCTGCTGATCGGCATCGTGATTCTCGCCGTCGTCAAGCCCTTTTGAGCCGTGCCGCTCGGCAGCAATCCTTAGGTTGCCGCCTCGATTTCCGGCCACCACTCCGGATACGGCGGAAGTCCGTCGGGAAACAGGTGCTTGCCCAGGGATTGCAGCGCGCGCACATAGACTCGCCGTTTGAAATACACGACTTCGCGCACCGGCGTCCAATATTCGGCCCATCGCCAGCGATCGAACTCCGGCTGATTGGTGCAATCGAAGCGCAATTTTGATTCATCCGCGGTGAGCTTCAGCAGGAACCAGCGCTGCTTCTGGCCGATGCAGCGGTCGCGCACGTATTGACGCGGCAGCCGGTAGCGCAGCCAGCCCTGAGTCGAGCCCAACACCTCCACGTCCCCGGGATCCAGACCGATTTCCTCCTTCAGCTCGCGAAACAGCGCCTCCTCGACCTGTTCGCCGCGATTGACGCCGCCCTGCGGAAACTGCCAACCGCGCCCGCCGACGCGCCCGCCCAGGAATACTTCGCCGCTGCCGCGAGTCAGCACGATGCCGACGTTGGCGCGAAAACCGTCCCTGTCAATGTAGTCGGTGGCTGGCTGGATGGACATTGAGTTAGCCGGCTCCCACCTGTACGCGATTTCGTCCGAGCGTCTTCGCGCGATACAGCGCCGCGTCCGCGTCGGCAATCAGGCGGTCCGCGACCGCCTTCAGATCGGTTTCGTGGCGTCCGGGCGAGACCGCCGCGACGCCCACCGAAACCGTCAGATTGCGCGTGATTTGCGAATTGAGCGAAAACGGCATTGCCGCGATGACTTCGCGAATGCGCTCGGCCAGCGTCGCGGCCTCGGCCGAAGTGGCATCGGGCAGCAAGATCGCCAGTTCGTCCCCGCCGAAGCGTGCGGCTGTGTCCATGCTGCGAATTTGCGCCTCGATGCGCACCGCGACCTCTTTCAGCGCGCTGTCGCCCGCCAGGTGCCCATACCCGTCATTGATGCTCTTGAATTTGTCGATGTCGATCATCAGGCATGCGATGGTGCCCCCGCGGCGCTGCGCGCGGGCCAGCTCTTCCTTCAATCTTTGCTGCATGTAGCGCCGATTGTGCCAGCCCGTCAAAAAGTCCGTAATGCCGGCGCGCAGCAGCCGCGCGCGATTGACCGCATTTTCGATGCACACCGCCGCGACTGCGCCCAAATGCGCCAGAAAATCCGTTCCGTGATGCCGCGTGAAGCGCGACGCGTCGCGGCTGCCGAAACACAGCGCACCGGTCGCGCGGTCCTTGCGGGGGAGAGGCACCAGCGCCGCGCTCTTGAGATTCGGGATTCCCGGGAACAGCAAGTGATGATCGGCGCCGACAAAAGGCCCGAGCCACGGTTTGTGCAGCACGGCGAGTTGCGGCGCCAAGCCAACCAGCGAATCGACGAAGAATATCTGCTTGAATTCCTCCGGCCGGTCGCCGCCGGCAATCAACAAATGCCGCACCTCATGCTGGGGATCGAGCAATACCACGCTGACCGCGTCCAGCGAATACGATTCTTTCAGTCCGCCGACCATGGCGTGCAACAGCTGCGCCAAGCTATCGGCGCGCAGCAGCGTCAATTCGCGCGCCTGCGTGCGCTTCATGATGGTTTCATTGTTCGCCGCCTCCGCGGTCATTTCCGCGAGACGCTTCTTGAGCTCTTCGTTGTCCCGCGCGATCTCGTCCATTTCCAGCATCCCCTAAATCTCAATCCGCGCGCGCCGCCGCGCGCACGTCCAGGTAGGCTCGGCCGCGGCGCATGATCGCCGTGAATTCCCGCAGATTCTTGGTTCTCACCGTTGCCACCAGACCTTCCACGGCTTTCTGTAGAGCCTGCAGCGATTCGCCGCCGTAAGTGTTCGAAGTCTGAATTTCGAAATACAGATCCGGACTCTCCGCGGCAACGCGGCTTGCCACGTCCAGTTGCGCATCAAACGTGGTGCTCGACAATTTCGCCAATCGCGGCGCCGCTTCGCCGCTGTCGGCGAGTGCCGTGAAGAACGCGATGTTGAGCGCGTGCGACAATCCCAGCACATAGGCGATCAGGCGATCATGTTCGTCGAGATCCATGACCACCCGCTCGGCCATGGTGGGCGCAAACAATTCCTGCGCCTGATGGAGTGCGTCCGAATTCCCCAGATCGATGAAGATCACATGTCGCCCCGACAACAGTTCAGTGTCCGGACCAAACATGGGATGCACCGAGGTCACCCGGCACCCGGCTTTGACCAATGCATCGAGTCCGGCCCGCAGCGGCGTTTTGACCGAACCCAAATCGAAGATCAGGCCGCGCGGCGCCCGCCGCGCCAGGATCTTGAGCAAATCCGCCGTGGCGGACAGCGGCGTCGCCAGCACAATCAGGTCGAAATCCAATGCATCACTCGGCCAGTCGGCGACGACGTCGAATCCCGCCAGGCCGCCCTGCGGGTCCGAGATGGCGACGCGAAACCCTTGCGACGCCAGGAACTCTGCGAACCAAGCACCCATTTTGCCGCGCCCGCCGATGACCAGCGCGCGCTTGCCGCTGCCGTGCCCCTGTGCGGCAACGCGCGCTTGCTCCTGCGTCGTGAGCGAGGACTGGATGAGCTGCCGCAGCAGCGATTCCGCCAGATCGGGCGACACACCCAGCCGTTCGGCCGCCGTGCGGCCCCTTAATATGACCTCGCGCTCGCGGCCGAAGTCCCGAATCGCTCGTCCCGTCGAACGTTTGACCGCGGCCACTTGTTCGCTCAGGGACTGGCGCCGCGCAACCAACTCCAACAGCTGGCCATCGAGTTCGGTCAATGTGGTCCGCAATTCATCCAGGTTCATCAAAGAGTGCCCCATGTTTCCGCCGGCGCGGCTACCATTCTCATATGAGCCGCAGCAAAAAGACATTTTGGGTGGAAACCCTACCTGACCCGCTGCCGGGGAATCCCCTCGAAGTCGCGGCGCAATGGTTAAGTCAAGCCCGGCTTGATTCCGCCCAGCCCAATCCCGACGCCATGGTGTTGGCGACCGTAGACAGCCGCGGCTATCCGTCGGCGCGAGTCGTGCTCTGCAAGCAAATCACCGCGCAGCCGGGGGCAATTCTCTTTTACACCAACTACCGATCGCGCAAGGGCAGCGAACTCGAAGGAAATCCTCGCGCCGCAGCGGTATTTCATTGGGACCATCGTCACCGTCAAGTGCGCGCCGAGGGCAGTGTCGAACGGCTGTCCAAGGATGAGAGCGATGAGTATTTTCGCACCCGGGCCTGGCAAAGCCGGCTCGGTGCCTGGGCCAGCCAACAAAGTCAGCCGGTGGAGTCGCGCGAAGCGCTGGCCGCCGCGGTCGCACGCGAAGCGCGGCGCTTTGGAATTCCCTATGGCGGTCCCGGCACGGCCGAACCCGACACGATCTCCGTGGACGTGCCGCGCCCACCCCATTGGGGCGGCTATCGGCTTGTTCCCGATGCCGTGGAGCTGTGGGTGGAGGGCGAGTTTCGCATTCATGACCGCGCGCGCTGGACTAGGGTATTGCCTGAACCAGGGAGCGGCGCGGGCAGCGCACCGTGGGTGGCCACGCGCCTACAGCCGTAAATGCGATCCCGAGGGCGTTCACCGGGAGTTCCGGGGCATTGGCCGAATATCGCATGATCTTGCGGGAACCTTGGGGCAGCATGCGTCCGTGGGATTGGTAAAACGGAGCTGGCACATGAGCACCCAGATCAAAAAATTTCTCGGCACCCGCATCCTTGCGGGCGGTGCAATGATAGTCACCGGCGGTCTGTTGCTGCTGCAGCAGGCGGGCTACCTGCAGGCCCTCGACATTGCCCGCGGGTGGCCGATCATCCTCATTGCATTCGCCATTGTGCAACTCGGCACGAGCATCAACGAATCGCGCCAGCGCGGTTGGGGGCTGCTGCTGCTCGGCGACTGGCTATTTGCCAATACAATGACAAATTGGGCCTATGCGCAGATCAGCGGGCCGATTATCCTGACGGGGGCGGGCGCACTGATGATTATTCGCGCCATCGGCCGCCGCGGTGAGTCGAATCGCCGCGATGAATCGGTTCACCGCGATCGTCACGCGAATATAGGTCACTATGCCACCTGAAACGCCCCCCAAGATCACGCCGAGGTTCATCCTCGGCGTTTTCATCTTGCTGGTGGGAATTGCCCTCGCGCTCGATCGGCTGGGAGTGGTGCAGGCTCACCATGCGATGCGTTTCTGGCCGGCCGTGCTGATCGTGTTTGGGCTGACGGTTATGCAACGCGGAAGTCACGGAGCAGTAACCGGCTTGCTATTGATCATCGTCGGCACCTGGCTGCTGCTCAACACGCTCGGCATCGTGAGCATGCAGGTGTGGGAATTCCTCTGGCCGCTCATATTGGTGGTAATCGGTGCGCGAATAATGATGCGCAGCGGACGCATGCGCTCGAGAACACGGAACGATCCGCCGAGCTTCGACCAGGGTTCAACCGCTTCACAACCCAACAACCCCTCGCAGCCATACACTCCCGTGGCGCCGCCGACCGCCGCCTCCACCGCGAATGCTTCGGATCATGCGTCGGTGTTTTCCGTGCTTGGCAGCTGCCGGCGCCGCTGGGGCAAGGCGGTATTTCGCAGCGCCGAGGCGGTCTGCGTGATGGGCGGTTTTGAGCTGGACCTGCGCGATGCGCTGATGGGCGCCGAGGGAACCGCACAAATCGAGCTGTTCGTCATCATGGGTGGGCTGCATGTACTCGTTCCGCAAAACTGGACCGTGATCTCGAACGTGGTGCCCATTCTCGGCGGCATCGACGATAAGACGCGCACCAATTCGAGCACGACGCAACAGTTGATCCTGCGCGGGACGGTACTGATGGGCGGCGTCGAGATCGGCAATTGATTTAGTGCGCGGCAGGTAGGGCTCCATGCATCCGATTCTCGCCAGCGCGAGCAAACTGGGCATGTACCTGCTCGCCTATCTTCCCATCGGCATCGTTCTCGTCATCGGGTTGGGTCACCGCGATGCCTGGGGAACGGCGGCAGCGTTCTTTCTGCCCCTGACGATGCTGTATGCGTTCATAGGACTGTCCGCGTACTATCTGTGCCTGGCTTTTCCGATCGACAGCGGCCACCCGCTCTGGCGGGCCATGCCTGCGCACATGTGCGCGGCGGCGAGCGTGGGCGCACTGTGCGTCGGCGCCGCGTGGCTGTGGGCCGCCGTGCTCGAGTCGCTCAATATCGGGCTGCAGGCTCAGGTATACGTGGAGCAGCCTTGGCTGCTGTTCGTGGTCGGCGCCGTGCTGTTCTGGCTGGCGATCGCGCTGCACTACGTGATGATCGCATCCTCCGCCTCGCAGCGCTCGGAACAACGTGCCCTCGAGTCCGGTTTGCTGGCGCGCGAAGCCGAGCTCAAGGCGCTGCGTGCGCAGATCGATCCGCATTTTCTGTTCAACAGCCTCAACTCGATCAGCGCGCTGACAGGCAGCGATCCGTCCTTGGCTCGAAAGATGTGCCTGTTGCTGGCGGACTTCTTGCGCGATACATTGCGGTTGGGGGCCACGCAGCGGATATCCGTGGGCGAGGAGTTGAACGTCGTGCAGCGCTATCTTGCCATCGAGCAGGTGCGCCTGGGCGCGAGACTGACGGTGAACTGTACGGCGAGTGAACAAGCGCGCGGCGCGTACGTTCCCGCGCTGATCCTGCAACCGCTGGTGGAAAATGCCGTGCTGCACGGCATCGCCCATTTGCTCGACGGCGGCACAGTTACAGTAAGCGTCGAGCGCCACGGCGGAACGCTGCTCATTCGCGTGAGCAATCCGAGCGATCCGGATAGGCCGCGCCGCAAACGCGCCGGCCTCGGTTTGCTGCTGGTGCGGCAGCGATTGCAATCCGAGTACGGCGCCGCGGGTCAGCTGCAGGTCCACGACGCGCCGAATGAATTCGTCGCCGAGGTGAGCATGCCGTTCACAACAACGGAGGGAGCCGTCGAATGAATGAGATTACCCAGCTCACAGCCATCATCGTCGATGACGAAGCGCCGGCGCGTGCGCTGATTCGCGAATACCTCAATCAACATTCCGACATCAAGGTGCTGGCGGAATGTGCCAACGGCTTCGAAGCCGTCAAGGCCGCCGGGGATCTCAAGCCGGATCTTTTGTTTCTCGATATCCAAATGCCCAAGCTGGACGGATTTGAAGTGCTGGATCTGATCGGGCGCGATGCGGCAAGCGTCATCTTTACCACGGCATATGATGAATACGCGTTGCGGGCTTTCAATGTGCATGCCGTGGACTACCTGCTCAAGCCGTTCGGCGCCGAGCGCTTCGACGAAGCACTGGAACTTGCACGCATTCGCATCCGCACCCGCGACTCTCTGCCAATACGCGAATTGCTGGATACGCACCGTGAGGGCAGCGCCATCGACCGGGTGTTGATACGCGATCGCTCGAATGTGCATGTCATTCCGGTCGAGCAGATCGACTACGTCGAAGCGCAGGACGATTATGTATCGATCCGCGCGGCCGGACGCTGCTACCTGAAGGAACAGACGCTGGGAGAACTCGAGGTGCAATTGGCGGGCAAGGGATTTCTGCGCATCCACCGCCGCTATATATTGAACGTGTCGCGATTGGCGAAGATCGAGCTGTCGGAAAAGGACAGCCGCATCGCGATTCTCAACGACAAGACGCAGCTGCCGATCAGCCGTTCCGGCTACAGCAAATTGCGCGGTCTGCTTTGACTTTTGGGTGTAGTTGAAGCCGGAGGCGCTTCACCAAGCCACTGCGGCGCCGTCCTTGCGGAAATCCGAGCCGGCGCGGTAGTAGCCGGTGAGCGTGCCGTCCGTCGCCGCGACCCACATGATCACTTGCACGCCGCCCATTCCGTCGCCGTTGACGGATTTTACGGTGTGGCCCATCGCCGCAAGCTTTGCTCCCACCAGATCATAGAGCGGCGTTTCCAGGCTCAGCACGTTGCCTATTTGGGAATGCCGAAATCTCGCCATGTCGGCCGCAGCCTGGATGTTGGCGCCGAGATCCAGCACGTCGACCAACAGCTGGGCATGCCCCTGGGCTTGCATGTCGCCGCCCATCAACGTGACCGTCATCAGCGGCTTGCCGCTCTGCATGACGAAGCCCGCGGACAGGGTATTGAACGGCCTTTTGTGTGGTTCGATGACGTTGGCGCTGTGCGGTTCAAGCGTGAACAGGGCGCCGCGATTGTGCAGCAGAAAACCATAGCCGGGCACCGTGATCCCCGATCCGAACTCGGAATAGTTGCTGTTCACCCAGGACACCATGTTGCCCTCGCCGTCCGCCGCCGACAGCACGATGGTGTCGCCCGGCAACGGAAAGTTTGCCGCCGGGCCCGGGACCGAAGCGCGCTGCGGATTTACTTTTCCGCACAGCGACGCCGCGTAGGAGTCGGAGAGCAGCCGCGCGAGCGGCACGGGGTGGAAGTCAGGGTCGGCGTTGTATTTATAGAGATCTGCATACGCCAGCTTCTTGGCTTCGATCAACAGGTGCCAATACTGCGGATTCGCGGGTCCCAACGAAGCCAGCGTCTGCCCCGGCGCCCAGCGCGGCACACAGTCTTGCAGGATATTGAGGATTTCGTTCGTCGCCCACGCCTGTGCGGGCGGCGGCAATTCGAGGATGTCGAAGCCATGATACTGGGTGCGGGCCGGTTCGACCCACTCGCCGCTGTAGTTCGCCAGATCCTCGAGGGTCATGCTGCCGCCCAACGCCCGCGATTTGGCGACGATGGCGCGGGCGATTTCGCCCTTGTAAAACGCGTCGCTCCCCTGTTGCTGGAGCAGGCGCAAGGTGTGCGCGAGTTCAGGATTCCTGAAGATTTGTCCGGCCTTCGGCGGCGCGCCGTTCAAGTACCAGGTCTTGATCGAATCGGGATCCGGCTCGGTACAGCAGGCCTTGAGCGGCAGCGCGTTCGGCAAATTCCAGTCATGGGCGATGCGTTCGGAAACCGGAAAGCCGTGTTGCGCGTATTGCGCTGCGGGCTCGAGAACTTCTGTAAATGTCAGCTTGCCGAAGCGTTTGAGGACCGCCTGCCAGCCCCATAGCGCTCCCGGCACCGTTACGGGCAGGATCCCGTAAGGCGGCATGCCCGAACCCGGGCCCCAATTTGCAGGATCCCAGCGGTAGCCCAGACCATTGAATCGCTCCAGGGTTGCGCCCGTGGGAGCCGTGCCGCTGGCATTCAGCACGTAGATCTGTCGATCCTTGGCGATGTAAATCACCGCAAATAGATCCCCGCCCATGCCCACCATCATGGGTTCCATCACGTTGAGCGCCGCGGCTGTCGCCACGGCCGCGTCAATGGCGTTGCCGCCGTGCTGAAGAATCTGCAATCCAACCTGAGCAGCCAGCGGCTGACTGGTCACGACCATTCCATGCTGCGCCATGACCTCGGAGCGGCTCTGCGCCTTCCATCCTTCGGCGCGCGCGCCGCGCACCGCGCTACAAAACGGCGGCTGCGGTAAATGCTCGCAGGGCTGCATCTCGAGGGTTGCTTGAGCGACCAAGTTGCCGCGGCCGCAGACGGCGGCGAGCAACAGCGCGATTCCAATGAATTGGGTTTTGTTCACCACCGACCCCTGTTTTCTGGCATTTTCGTCCCGGCGTCAACGTCGGGGAGATCTTGAATCTAGGATACTCTTTGCCAACTGCGGAGGTTCTCCCAAGAGGTGCGACGCGCGTGCTTTTGTTGTTGCGAGTCAAGACCGTTGTCAAGAGCCTGATCCTTCCGCCCACGGGTGCCTTGTTGGTGGCGCTGCTCGGCCTATTTTTGCTCAAGCGCCGGCCGCTGATGGCGCGCACCCTGCTGGCCCTGGGATTGGGCTCGCTGTGGCTATTGTCGACACCTGTCGTCGGCGACATCCTGGCGGGGTTTGCGGAACATTACCCGCCGCTGGATTGGCGCCGCGCCGCCGATGCGCAGGCAATTGTCATCCTGGGCGGCGGTGGACAGCGCACCTTCGCACCGGAATACGCAGGTCCAGCGGCTGAGCCCGCGCTGCTGGAACGATTGAGTTATGGCGCCTTCGTAGCGCGCAAGACCCGCCTGCCCATTCTCGTCACGGGATTCAGGATCGAGGCGAGCGCGATGCAAGCCACCCTGCAGCGAAATTTCGCCCTTGAGCCGCGCTGGATCGACGACCAGGCGTACGACACATTTCAGAACGCGAGCAATTCTGCGCGCCTGCTGCGGGCCGATGCCGTGCATCGCATCGTGCTGGTCACGCATGCCACGCATATGTGGCGGGCGGTGCACGAATTCACCGACGCCGGAATGGATGTCGTGCCGGCGCCCGTCGGAATCCTCGCGGCGCGCGATATCGGGATTCGCCGCTACCTGCCCAGCCCCGATACGCTGTCGCGATCCAGCGCGGCGATCAATGAGCTGCTGGGCGAGCCGCTACGCGCCATATTCGCCGCCACCCATATGCGTCGGCAGTAAATCCTACCGCGCCGGGCAACTACCGGTAGCGCCCCATCAGCTTGTCCAATGCGGCGGCGCCGGGCGAGAGCTTCTCGAATGCAATGCTGTTGAGCGGAGCTTTCGCCGTGCGATTCAGATTGTGAAACTCGGTACTGTCGGTCTCATCGATGTGAATGAGTCCCGTCACGTATTCATTTTGCTTGAGCTTCTGTTCAATGTAGTTGTACGCAGCCGACCGGTCGGTCGGATCGTAGGTCGGGTCGAGCTTGCGCAGGAACACCCGGCTGCCGTCATGCAGACTGACCGGGATCGACTCGCCTTCCGGGTAGCTGACGGAAATTTCCTCGGCCCGCGGCACGAAATCGGTTTCCACGGCCGCGTGGTAGTGTTCACGGGTAAATCCGTAGCTTTTCGTCGAGCCTTCGTGATCGTTGAAGGTCACGCAGGGCGAGAGCACGTCGATCAATGCGAAGCCGTTGTGGCGCATGCCGGCCTGGATCAGCGGCACCAGCTGCGCCTTGTCCCCCGAAAAACTGCGTGCGACGAAGGTCGCCCCCAAGGTCAGCGCCAGCAGCACCGGATCGATCGGCGGCGACGAATTGGTGTCACCGCGCTTCGCCTTGGTGCCGATGTCGGCCGATGCCGAGAACTGCCCCTTGGTCAGTCCATAGACGCCGTTGTTTTCGATCATATAAAGCATGTTCACGTTGCGGCGAATGACGTGAACCAATTGACCCACGCCGATCGACAGTGAATCGCCGTCTCCCGAGACCCCGACATAAGTGAGGCCGCGATTGGCGGCATTCGCGCCGCTCGCGATCGAGGCCATGCGGCCGTGGACCGAATTGAACCCATGCGCGCCGCTCACGAAATACGAGGTGGTTTTCGATGAGCAGCCGATGCCGGACAGCTTGACCAATTGTTCGGGCCGCAATGCCAGGCCCCAGCAGGCTTCGACGATGGCGGCGGTCACCGAATCGTGGCCGCATCCGGCGCACAACGTCGACATGGTTCCTTCGTATTGCCGCCGCGTGAGCCCCAGGGAATTCGTCGGCAGCGACGGATGCGCAACTTTGGGCTTGTTGATGTAGGACATTTGCGGACTCTTTGTCTTGAGGGGATTGCCTAGCGCGGAACCGCGGTCAGCCGCGGCGATTCGGCAAGCTTGGCGCGGATGTAGTCGACGATTGGCTGGGCGGAAATCGGCAGTCCGCTGTAGCTCAAGATGGAGAATAACTTCGATTTCTCCACCGCGGTCTCGAGCGTCAGCAGGGATTTCAACTGCGCGTCGCGATTTTGTTCCACGACGAATATCGTCGAGTGCGATTTCAAGAACGCTTCCACGTCGCTGTTGAACGGGAAGGCCTTCACGCGCAGGTAATCCACGTCGATTTTCTGATGGTTGAGGACGTCGAGCGCCTCACGGATTGCGCCGTCGCAGCTGCCGATGCTCACGATGCCAACCGCGCTGTTGCCCTTGCCGGTCATCGCGGGTTTGGGTACGTACTTTGCGGCGGTTGCAAATTTCCGCTTCAAGCGGTCGAGCACCACCTGGTATTCGGCAGCATCCTCGGTGTATCCGCCGTACTGGTTGTGGCCGGATCCGCGTGTGAAATACGCGCCCTTGGGGCTCATTCCCGGCAGGGTGCGATACGGAATCGCGTCATCGTCGCGGTCCAGATAGCGATAGAATTTTTCCAGACCGTTGATCTCTTCCTTGGACAGAATCTTGCCCCGATCCGGCTTGTAGGCATCGTCCCATTTGAGATCGGGGCACATCCAATCGTTCATGCCGATATCGAGGTCCGACAGCACGAA
>DATMKO010000401.1:0-7539 GCA_035571175.1 Steroidobacteraceae bacterium
TCGCCCGATCAAACGCGCGCCGTGACCCGGGTTTGGCAAAAATTCAAGACGGGTCAATAGTCCGATGACGACATCCTCGGGAGCCGTCGTTAAAGCGCAGCCCTGGAATGATCCGACAGCACGCCCCTATGTTCAGGTGGAGCACATCACCAAGGCGTTCGGCGACTTCAAGGCCGTCGATGATGTCAGCTTAAAGATCTACCAGGGCGAAATATTCTGTTTGCTGGGCGCCTCGGGATGCGGCAAGACCACTTTGCTGCGCATGATGGGCGGCTTTGAAACGCCGACCTCGGGCAAGATCTTCATCGATGGCGAGGATATGACCGGCGTGCCGCCGTACGAACGGCCGGTGAACATGATGTTCCAGTCGTATGCGCTGTTTCCGCACATGAATGTGGAGCAGAACGTCGCTTTCGGTTTGAAACAAGACCGTTTGCCCAAGGCCGAAATTCAACAGCGTGTGGCAACCATGCTCGATCTGGTGAAAATGGGCGACTTTGCCAGGCGCAAGCCGCATCAATTGTCCGGCGGGCAGCGCCAGCGCGTGGCGCTGGCGCGTTCCTTGGTGAAGCGCCCCAAACTGCTGCTGCTCGACGAGCCTTTGGGAGCACTCGATAAGAAATTACGCGAACACACGCAGTTCGAACTGATCAGCCTGCAAGACAAGCTTGGCGTCACCTTCGTCGTCGTCACCCACGATCAGGAAGAAGCCATGACCTTGGCCAGCCGCATCGGGGTGATGAATCACGGGGAAATCGTCCAGGCCGGCACGCCTTCGGAAATCTACGAGTTTCCGAGTTCGAAGTTTGTCGCCGATTTCGTCGGTTCGGTGAACATGTTCGAGGGCAAGCTGATCGAGGACGAACCCCAGTACGTGCGCATCGGATCGCCGGAATTGGGCGCCACGATCTACGTCAGCCACGGCATCAGTGCGCCGCCCGAAGCCATCGTCTGGGCCGCCGTGCGGCCGGAGAAAATATTCATGTCCACGACGGTGCCGGCCGGCGGCCCCGACAATGTGGTGCGGGGAGCGGTGCAGGATATTGCCTATCTCGGCGACCTCTCCATTTATCTGGTCAGGCTGCCCACCGGCAAGATCGTGCGGGTCACGCAACCCAATACCTCGCGCCATGCAGAGGCAATCAGCTGGGATCAGCAGGTGTATTTATCCTGGGACGCGACCAGTCCGGTGGTGGTTACCCGCTAGCTCCATGAGAACCGCCCAGCAGCTGCAACGTATCGGCATCTCGGGCCGCGGGCTGGTGGTCGCGCTGCCATATCTGTGGCTGATGTTGTTCTTCGTGGTGCCTTTCATCATCGTTCTGAAGATATCCTTTTCGGATATTGACCTCGCGATACCGCCGTACAAGCCGCTGCTCGAGTGGGTCGGCAAGAATTCTCTTGCCATCAAGGTCAATTTCAACAATTACGCTTTTTTATTCACCGATTCCTTGTACCTGCGCGCTTTCGGCAACTCGATCAAAGTTGCCTTCATTTCGACCTTGCTGTGTTTGCTTGTAGGCTATCCCATGGCTTACGGCATTGCGCGCGCCAAGGCCGCGACGCGCAATGTGCTGCTGCTGCTGGTGATCCTGCCTTTTTGGACGTCTCTGCTGCTGCGAGTCTATGCCTGGATTGGCCTGTTGAAGGCCAATGGCGTGATCAACAATGTGTTGATGTCGCTCGGCATCATCCATGAACCATTGACGATGTTGTACACGCCGTTTGCCATGTACGTCGGCATCGTCTATTCCTATCTGCCGTTTCTCATCCTGCCGCTGTATGCCAATTTGGAAAAAATGGACTGGCAGCTGCTCGAGGCCGCGGAGGATTTGGGATGCCGCCCGTGGCAGGCGTTCTACAAGATCACGCTGCCGCTGTCGCGCAACGGCATCCTGGCGGGGTCGATGCTGGTGTTCATCCCCGCGGTGGGGGAGTTCGTGATTCCGGCGCTGCTCGGCGGACCGAACGCGCTGATGATCGGCCGGGTGTTGTGGGATGAGTTTTTCTCGAATCGGGCGTGGCCGGTGGCAAGCGCGGTGGCGATCCTGCTGCTGATTCTCTTGGTACCGTTCATGATGTGGTATCAGAGCGTGCAGGCGCGCGAAACGGCGGGTGCGCGGTGAATTACCGCAGCTCGTTCTTCATCCTGACTTGCCTGGGGCTAGGCTTCGCATTCCTGTACATCCCGATCCTGTCGATGGTGGTGTTTTCCTTCAATGCATCCAAGCTCGTGACCGTGTGGGATGGCGCACATTCGCCGACGCTCAAGTGGTACGTCGCGCTGCTGCAAAACGAGGAGATTCTCGACGCGGCGTGGATCTCGGTGAAAGTCGCCCTCATCAATGCCTCGGGCTCGGTCATTTTGGGCACGCTTGCGGGCTTTGGGCTGGCCCGCTTTAGCCAGTTTCGAGGACGATTTACCTTGAACGCCATGACCACCGCGCCCTTGGTCATGCCCGAGGTGATCACGGGCTTGTCGCTGCTGCTGTTGTTTGTTGCGCTGGAGCAGTTGATCGGCTGGCCGGCGGGTCGCGGCATAACCACCATGACCATCGCGCATATGACCTTTTCCATGGCCTACGTGACCGTGATCGTCAATTCGCGCCTGGCCAGCTTCGATACGGCGCTCGAGGAAGCCGCCATGGATTTGGGCGCGCACCCCTTGAAGGTGTTTTTCGTCATCACCTTGCCGATTATTTTCCCGGCCATTTTGTCCGGATGGCTGCTGGCCTTCACGCTGTCCTGGGATGACTTGGTGATTTCAAGTTTCACTTCCGGTCCGGGCAGCAGCACGCTGCCGATGGTGGTGTTTTCGAAAGTGCGCCTGGGGGTCAGCCCCGAAATCAATGTGCTCGCAACCATCACCATCGGCGTGGTGAGCGCGATGATAGTCGGCGTGAGCTTATGGATGGCAAGGAAGGCGCGGCTCGAGCGGGTCGCGCCCTGAAGCGCAGACACCGCGCGCCGCTGCCAATCTAGATCCGGTCGAGCGGCGTGGTGCCGCCGGTGAACTGCGTGCGCGCCTGCGCCAGCCGGTAGCGACGCTCGCTGCGCCAGCGCTTGAAGTCGCGCAGCGCGATCATCGCGTAGACCAACTTGAACAGCCGCAGGCGCCACAATACCTTCGGCGTGTCGAATAAATCTCCGGCGAGCATCGAGATCACGCCCTGTTCCAGCTGCCAGGTATTGCGCGGCTGGCCGAACATTTGCATCATCACCGGTCCGTTGAAGCGGTAGATGAAGAACGAGAAGCGCCTCATTCCGGCGCGCTGACGCCTTTCCAACTTGCGCAGCAGCGCCTTCTCGCGGCGCGGTTCCTTGAGCGCGGTGTCCACGACTGCAGCGGCTGTTTCCGCGCCGCTCATCGCGAGGTACACGCCGGAGGAAAACACCGGATCGAGAAACGCGAAGGCATCGCCGACCAACACCCAACCCGGTCCGCCCATGCTGGTTGAGTCATATGAATAATTGCCGGTGACGCGCACCTCGCCGATCAGCTCCGCGCGCTCCATACGCCGCCAGAGTCCCGCGCTCTGCTTCAGCGTGTCGAGCAGATACTCCACGGTGCGGCCCTTGCGTTGCTTGAGGTACTCCGGCCGGCAGACCGCGCCAACGCTCATCACGCCGTCGGGCAGCGGAATCATCCACATCCAGCCATGGTCGAAGCGGTAAATGCTGATGTTGCCGGCGTCCTCGCCCGAGCGCGACGCGGCGCCGCGAAAGTGCCCGAAAATGGCGGCGCTTTGATGCTGCCGATTCTTGCGCCGCAGCTTCCTTTTCGCCGCCAGGAAGGCGTCGCGGCCGCTGGCATCGACGAGGTAGCGCGCCTGCAGACAATAGCTGCGGCCATCGTCGGTGCGCACCTCGAGCCTGGTGGCGCGCGGCCCCTGCTGCAGGACTGCCGTTACCTCGTGTCCTTCGCGCGCGTCGGCACCGCATTCGCGGGCATGCTGGTACAGCATCCGGTCGAAATCCTGCCGCCACACCTGGTACGCGTGCGGCGGGCTTTTGCCAATGGCGCGGGCGAACGCGAAAGTGTTGTAGCCGCGCGGGTTGTCGGCCTCGAAATCCGCGCCGGCCTTGAACACGCCAAGAGCGCGCACCTTGTCGAGCACGCCGAGCCGCTCGAACACCGGAAGATTCATCGGCAGCAGCGATTCGCCGATATGGAAGCGCGGATGGCGCGCCTTCTCGAGCGCAATCACTCGATGGCCGCGCCGCGCCAGCAGCGCCGCCACGGTGCTGCCGGCCGGACCGCCACCGATCACCGCGACGTCGCATGCCTCAGGTGTCGTCTCCATGGTCGGCTACACCAGCACTCTTTCGATGCCGCCGTTGTTGGCCCGCTTCACGTACTCGGGCAACCAGTCCGCCCCCAGCAAATTCTTGGCGATTTCGACCACAATGTAGTCCGCATCCATGTCGGCATCGTCCTGGTAGCGCTTCAGGCCCTGCAGGCAGGACGGGCACGAGGTCAAAATCTTCACCTCGCCGCGGTGCGCGCCGGCGCGGATTTGCTCGACACCGGCACGCACTTCCTGTTCCTTGCGGAAGCGCACCTGGGTTGAGATATCCGGCCGCGTAACCGCAAGCGTCCCTGACTCGCCGCAGCAGCGATCGTTCTTGCCGATCTCGCCGTTGCGCGCGCTGTTCATCAGCGTGTTCACCACCGTGAGCGGGTCGTGTTTCTTCATCGGCGAATGGCAGGGGTCGTGATACATATAGCGCACGCCGGTGACATTTTCCAAGCGAACGCCCTTTTCCATCAGGTACTCGTGTATATCCAAGATCTTGCAGCCGGGGAAAATCTTGTCGAACTCGTAGCCCTGCAGCTGATCGTAACAAGTTCCGCAGCTCACAACCACGGTCTTGATGTCGAGATAATTCAACGTATTGGCGACACGGTGGAACAGCACGCGATTGTCGGTGATGATTTTTTCCGCCTTGCCGAATTCGCCGGCGCCGCGCTGCGGATATCCGCAGCATAGGTATCCCGGCGGCAGCACGGTTTGCACGCCCACGTGCCACAACATCGCCTGCGTCGCGAGCCCAACCTGCGAGAACAGCCGCTCCGATCCGCAGCCCGGAAAGTAAAACACCGCTTCGGAGTCGCTGCTGACCTTGGCCGGATCGCGGATGATGGGTACGTAATTGCGGTCCTCGATATCGAGCAGCGCGCGCGCGGTTCGCTTCGGCAGACCCCCGGGCATGCGCTTGTTGACGAAGTGGATGACCTGTTCCTTGATCCTGGGTTGGCCGGTGGTGGCCGGCGGCCGCTTGGTCTGCTTCCTGGCGAAGGTGTTGAGCGCGCGGTTGGCCAGCCGCTGCGCCTTGTAACCCCAGTCGATCATCACTTTGCGGGTCAACTTGATGGTCTGCGGATTGGTGGCGTTCAGGAAAAACATCGATGCGGCGGTGCCCAGGTTGAAACGCTTGCGTCCCATGCGGCGCAACAGGTCGCGCATCCCCATGGAAACTTCGCCGAAGTCGATGTCGACCGGACAGGGCGACGCGCACTTGTGGCACACCGTGCAGTGGTCGGCGACATCCGACAATTCGTCCCAATGCTGCACCGAGATGCCGCGTCGGGTCTGCTCCTCGTAGAGGAATGCCTCGATCAGCAGCGAGGTGGCCAGAATCTTATCGCGCGGCGAATACAAGAGATTCGCGCGCGGCACATGGGTGGCGCAGACCGGCTTGCACTTGCCGCAACGCAGGCAATCCTTGATGGCATCGGAGATCGTGTTGATATCCGAGTGCTGCATGATCAGCGACTCATGGCCCAATAGATTGAAGCTCGGCGTATAGGCGCGGCGCAGGTCGCCTTGCGGCATCAATTTGTGCTGGTTGAACCGGCCTTGAGGATCGACCTTGAGCTTGTAGGCGCGAAATTCGGCGAGTTCCGCGTCGGCGAGATATTCCAGTTTTGTGATGCCGATGCCATGTTCGCCGGAAATCACGCCGTTCAAGTTGCGTGCAATCTGCATGATGCGCGCCACGACGCGGTTGGCGGTGTGCAGCATCGCGTAGTTGTCGGAGTTGACCGGAATGTTGGTGTGCACGTTGCCGTCGCCCGCGTGCATGTGCAGGGCGACGAATAGGCGGCCCTGCAGGACGCGCCTGTGCACCGCATCGCAATCGATGAGCAGCGGCGCAAATGCGGTGCCGACGAAAATGCGGGCGAGGATCGCGCGCACCTCGCTCTTCCAGCTGACCCGGATGCTGCGGTCCTGCAGGCGGTCGAAAACGCTGCCCGATTCGTCGTGCGGCGCTGGAATTTCGAGTGCCACGAAATTCGCACGCGCGGCGCTAAGCGGTGCGTCGATCGCCTCGAGCAGGTACTGCCAACGGGCGCGGACCGCCGCGATCAGCTCGCGCGCTTCGGTTCTGCGGCCGAGGTCCACATCCGCGGTCTTGGCCGGATCGATCTCGCCGCAGAAATATTCATCCAGGGCGTCGAGCAACTGCAGTTTGTTGCGAATCGACAGTTCGATATTGATGCGCTCGATCGCGTCCGTGTACTCGCCCAAGCGCTCCAGGGGGATCACCACGTCCTCGTTGATCTTGAACGCGTTGGTGTGTTTGGCGATGGCGGCGGTTCGGGCGCGATCCAGCCAGAATTTGCGCCGCGCTTCGGCGTTCACCGCGATGAATCCCTCGCCGGCCCGGGCATTGGCGATGCGCACCACATGCGAAGTCGCGGCGGCCACGGCCGCATCGTCCTCGCCGACGATATCGCCGAGCAGCACCATTTTCGGCAACGCGCCGCGCTTGGATTTGGCGCTGTAACCCACCGCCCGCAAATAGCGCTCGTCCATGTGCTCCAGGCCTGCGAGCAGCACGCCTTGTGCCTTGGCGTTCGACTCCAGGTAGCGCTTGATCTCCATGATGCTGGGAATGGCATCGCGGGCCTGACCGAAAAACTCCAGGCACACCGTGCGCGTGTGTTGCGGCGTGCGATGCAATATCCAGCGGGCCGCGGTGATCAAGCCGTCGCAGCCTTCCTTTTGCACGCCCGGCAATCCGCCGAGAAATTTATCCGTGACGTCCTTACCGAGCCCCACCTTGCGGAATTTCGCGCCCTCGATCTCCAGCCGAGTCCTGTTGAGAACCTTGGCTTCATCCGCGGGCCTGGCGCCGTCCTTCCAAAGCAACTCGAAGCTCGCCACCGCCACGTCGTGAATCTTCCCCAAATTGTGATTCAGCCGCGTGACCTCGAGCCAATTGCCTTGCGCATCGACCATGCGCCACCACGCCAGGTTGTCCACCGCGGTCCCCCACAGCACCGCCTTCTTGCCGCCGGCATTCATCGCGATGTTGCCGCCGATGCAGGAGGCGTCCGCAGAAGTCGGGTCGACCGCGAACACCAACCCGGCGCGCTCCGCAGCTTCGCTCACTCGCTTGGTGATGACGCCGGCCTCTGAAAAGATGCTGGCAACGCTGCGCGTGCCGTCGGGCAGCGCCAGCGTTTCCACGGCACCCAAGGTCTCGAGTTTCTCGGTGTTGAACACCGCCGACCATGGGGTCAAAGGCACC
>DATMKO010000402.1:0-4742 GCA_035571175.1 Steroidobacteraceae bacterium
CTCCGCATAGGTGATCAACAATGGAGCGGAGGGTGGAGCGTCAATCAGAGCGATCGTCGACATGCTTTGATAGGCGTCAAAATTGGAGCCGAAGTATGCCTCATTGCGCGGATCCGGCGACGCCACGCCGAATTGCTCGCGCGCAAGTTTCTCCAACACCGGATTGTAGACGCCGGAAATCAGCACCGCGCCTGCAATCGACAATCCCTCGGCCGGATGGAATCGGCGTATCAGCGTGGCTGTCGCCACATGCGCGGCTCCGGCGGACTCGCCCGCCAGGACTATGCGAGCGGGATCGAGAGCATATTGCCCCGCGTGCTGCCGAACCCAGCGATACACCGCGATCACATCCTCGGCGCCGGCAGGCCACACATGCTCAGGCGCCAGGCGGTAGTTCGCCACCACCACCGCGACGCCCTGCCGCGCGAAATAGTTTCCAACATTATCGCGATCGCTCTTGTCGCCGCGAATGAAACCCCCGCCAGGCATGAATATCATGACTGCGTGCGGCGCCGCGCCCTGGTTCTGCGGCTGATACACATCGAGTCGATGACGCGCGTCGCTGCCGTAGGATAAGTCGCGGGCCACAGCCACGCCGTCGCGCCGCTGATTCTCGAGCAGTGGTTTGTACATCGACTGCGCAAAATTCAAATCGAGCACCGCGCCGTGCGCGCGTATGCGACGCTCGCGCACGGCCTCATCGGTCATCGCGTTTTTCCCGTTGGCGTTTTTTTTGAACCACTGACGCATAGTCGTCTCGAGCATCAGCCGTTGGTGGCGGGCGCCTTGTGAAATCTTCCGTCTTTCATGATGGCGCGCAGATTTTGCTTGGATTGAAGAACTGCGATGTTCTGGGTGGGATCCCCTGACACCAACAATAGATCCGCCAGGTACCCCGGCTTGATCTGTCCCAGTTCGCTTTCCATGCCCATGATTTCGCCGCCGAGCTTGGTGGCTGCAACCAGCGCTTCCGTCGGCGTGTATCCCAAGTAACGGACAAAGAGCTCCAGATCGCGCGCATTGCGGCCGTTGGGATTGAAGGGAAATCCGTAGTCGCCGCCCGGTAACAAGCGCACCCCGGCATTCTTCAGGATGGGCCCGAGTTTCTTCTGGCACTCAAGGACTATCGCCGCATCGGCCTTCATATGGCTCATGTCGAACTGCGGCGGCGGCGTCGCGTCCAAGGTGGCCTGGACTATTCCCAATGTCGGGCCGACGAAAATCTCATTCTTGCGCTCGACCAACATATCGATGGCTTCCGCATCGGCGTATGTACAGTGGTAGAGCACTCGAAACCCATTGCGCAGGCCCATTTTTATCGCTTCCGCCGCGTGCGCGTGGCCGGTCAGCCAGACTTTGGATTCCCGCGCCTGCTCGCCCGCCGCGCGCACCTCCTCCTCGGTGTACAAAATCTGCATGGACGCACCCGGCTTCAGCGCGCTTTCGCCCGAGAGCAGAAATTTGACGATCTTGGCACCAGTGGCCGCGCAATCTTTGATGAAGGCACGCATGGCATCTGGGCCCTTGCCGTGTTCAGCCACGCTGCCGCCTGCGAGATAGGCGGTTTCATTGGGCGGCTCGCGCTCAATCGAGGACGGCAGCAGCCGTGGACCCGGCATACCGCCCGAGTCGATTTGCGCCTTGAGCGACACTTCGAGAGTTTTACCCAGGGCTCCCGCCGAGTAGGTACTGGTAAAGCCGTGATCGAGGAGGATTCGTGCGTTGCGGGCGGTATTGAGCAACAGATCTTCGGCAGGCAGACTCATACCGGGAACAAATCGCTCCACCGAACTCGGCCAGCTCAAGTGCGCGTGAGCCTCGGTCATTCCGGGCATGAGCGTGGCGCCGGTGCCATCCACAACCACTGCATTGTCCCGCGCTAAAGGTGTGCCGCCCGCGCGGGCAACGGCGGCAATGCGATTGTCCTTGACCAATACCTCGCCAGCGAAAGGAGCGGCGCCGCTGCCGTCAAAAACGCGTGCATTGATGAATAAAATCATGGCGGTCTCCGAAGATCCGGTCTTGTTTCCCTAAGCACCCGTACCGGTCCCAGCAGACCCGATGGCAGCAACGGCGCATCCGCCCGGTAGAAGGCCTGCGTGGTGAAGGAGTATTTCTGCTGGACACCCGGCTGCAGATCGCCGATCAAGCGATTGACCCAGAGGTTGCTCACCTTCACTTGCAGGCGATTGGCGCCAGGTTTGAGGGCCGAAGTCATATCGACCCGAAACGGAGTTTTCCACGCTATACCTAAGGCTTTCCCATTGACACTGACCTCCGCCACGTTCATGACTCTGCCAAGATCCAGCCAGAGCCGCGCGCCCGCATCGAACCACTTAGGCGCTGCCTGCAGAGTGGTGGTGTAGGTCGCGGTTCCCGAAAAGAATTTCACGCCCTCATCGCTGTCATCGCTCCACGATTTCAAGGTCGTGGGCCGAGCCGCTTCGGGTGCGCCGCGCTTGGCTTGAAACTGTACCTGCCAAGAGTCGGTGAGCGTGAGCAGCTGTGTTGCGGTGGGGAGCGGTAGCGTGCGCCTGGGTGCCGAAGTGGCATGCCGAAACACCACGAACACGGTCTCGAACGCATCCAAGCTCAAGGGGACAAGGGTGCGGCCGCCGAGCCTGCGAAACGAGGCGGGCTCGCGGTTTCCGGTATCGGCGTGCCAAAGCTCCGGCGCCTTGCCGTCGACTCGAAAGCTGACCTTCACTTGTTGGCGCTGGTTTTGGCGGTTGTCGATGTAAAACAAGTCGCCATCGACCAAACTGCGGTGCACGAATAGTAATTCTGTGCCGCTCCGCGGCTCGACTTCAACGTCCGGTGCAACACCCATCGACTTAAGCACGGCATTCAAAGCCTGCCCCGAGTAAACGGCGCCTTTGCCGTAAACATGCTTGCCATCGCCGGAGCCCCACAACTCCGAGACCAGCCGGCTGAACTCTCGAGCATCATCGGCAAGACTCGGCGTATCGAGTGGCCGCTCGCCAACAACGATGGCACCGGCGTTTGCGAGCTCCGCCAATCGGCGCAGCACGGGTAGTGACATGTGCAACGCATTAGGATCCAGCGCCAGCACGCGGTAACGCATGCCGCCCGGCGTAGTGATGGCTCCGTCCGTGACGCCCAAGGCCGTGATCAAGGTGTCGGCGTTGATGAAATCGAAGTTGTAGCCCACCGGGACGTTCGGCGCCTTCTGCGCAAACAGCGCGGTAACGTTTGAGTCCTCGCCGTAGTAATACGCCACATCGGCGACAAAGTGGCCTTGCTGCAGCAAGTAGCTGCTGCGCGCCAGATAGCTTATCCAAGGCGCCGCCTGCTCGGCCCAGGTTTCATTGCGGGTAAACCACTGACCAAAGGGCCCCAACGTAAGGCCCGGCGCCTTATCGATCAGCGGTTGATGCACGGAGGTGTGAATCACGAAGCGATTGAGGCCCATCGCCATTTCCTGATCCGCAGTGGGCTTCAGATACTCGGGCGACCAGGCCCATGCGCCGGTAGCCGCGGTCATGGATTCTGCGGCCACTAGATTCTGGCCGTAGATATGTGCGACCGATGCCGACTCGCGAATATCAGCGTCATAGCCGTACTGCTCCTTGTTCACACCCGGCATTTGGGTCCACATGGCGCCCATCGGCACGGTGGCACGCCGTTTGACGCTCATGCCGTCGCCGATGAATGCCCTGCCGCTCTCATGCGATTCGCTGTACAACCCCATGCCGCGCTCATGTAGAGCTTCAGCAAGCTGCGCATAGTGGTTCTCGACCACCAATTCGCCCAGCGTCTCGCGAAGGTCCCACAGAAAGCGGTCGCTGGCCTCGCCGCTCTCCACCACTCTGCCGGCGAGCACCGGCATCCAGGGATGTAGGTCATAGCCGCGGCGCCGCTTGAATTCGGCAAACATGTCCTGGGTCCAGTTCTGTGCACCCGCTTCCCAGCTGTCGGTGATCACGAATTCGACGCCGCGCTTGCCCATCAATCCCTTGCTCGCGCTTTCGTACTGGTTCAAGTACTGGTCCACATAGGCGCGGACCGCGCTGCGATTGAGCTTGTCCACTTCCAGCCCGGTCGCCTCCGGCGAGGCAGGTCCGTTCTTTTGGCCAGTCAGCGAATAGCCGAAACGCAACACCATCCAGCGGCCCGGCGGCGGCGACCAGGTGAATGTGCCGTCGGCCGCCATATGATCGGTGATGTCGAGCACTTCGGCGCCTGCGATTGCCGCGGCCGCGGGAAGCGCGGGGGTAGGCGCGGCATAAAGATCCGGCGCGACGGCGTATGCCGCCTTCTCTTCGAAATGATTGACCACGGCTGCGGTGTGCAGCAAGAACTCCGTGACTCGATACTCGGTGACCGGCGGAGCGGGAGGTAGCCCGAGAGGCCCAAGATCAATGGCAGGCGTGGCCCTCGCTTCCCGATTGAGCGTCACCCTGAAGAAGCGCGCACTCGTGGGCGCGAAGGCGACCGTGTTTTGTCCGGGGTCCTGGGCAAGACCGCCGCGCTCGGTCGGAATACTTGATATTTTCCGAAACTCATACCCATCGTCGCTGCTCTCGAGCTCCGCCAGCGTCGGCACGCCGCCCAAGAACAACGGCAGGCCCTGATGCTCAACGCCGAGCGTCACGCCGTAGATCGTCTGCGGGGTCGCGAATTCATATTGAATCCACGCCGGTGCGCCGCCCGCGCCGATCGGCAAATTAAAGCTCTTGGTGACCTCGCCGTCGGTGAGCAATGCGAAATCCGGCGTGCCA